>NZ_JANNDR010000478.1:0-5521 GCF_031378165.1 Chamaesiphon sp. OTE_75_metabat_556 | reverse complement strand
ATCCCGACGATCTCCACCGCGTGGAAAGCATCGCCCAAGAGACAATCGCGGGGAGATTGCCACAACATCGCTGTGAATATCGGGTCATCTGTCGGGATGGTAGTATCCGCTGGGTCGATGGCATCGGTGAAATCGGCACCGATGAGGCAGGCAAAACCTATTTAGCAGGCTTAGTTCGCGATATTACCGATCGCAAACGCGATGAAGAAGCCCTCCGCCGCAGTGAGGAATTCCAGCAGCGGATCTTAGCCAGCAATAATGATTGCATCAAGGTCTTCGATCTGGTCGGTCGGCTGCTATATATGAATCACGGCGGACTCTCGATGTTGGAAATCGATGACTTTAGCACGATCGCCAACCAGCCTTGGCAATCACTATGGCAAGATCACGAAACCGCCAACATCGAAACTGCTCTGGACGCAGCTAGAGCTGGCGGTACAGGAAGATTTGAAGGGTTTTGTCCGACGGCTACTGGCAAGCCCAAGTGGTGGGAAGTTGTCGTTACCCCAATTCTCGATGCTGATGGTCGGGTCGAACAAATCCTGGGCGTTTCGCGCGATATTACCGAGCGACGGCAAGCTGCTGTCGCGCTGCAAGCCAGTGAAGAACTATTTCGCCATACCTTTGAGTACACGCCCGTCGGCTTTGCTCACGTCGCACCCCATGGGCGGTTATTGCGGGTCAATCACAAATTTTGTGAAATTATTGGTTACAGCAACACCGAACTGCTGGCACTGACTTTTCACGATATTACCGAACCTGCCGATTTAGCTGAAGATCTGGCTTTAGTCGATCGATTATTGGCTGATGAGATTCAGGAATACACCCTCGAAAAACGGTACATTCACAAGCGAGGACATCACGTCTGGGTCAGTCTTACCGTCTCCCTGGTGCGGGACGAAGCGATCGATGGGCAACTGGGGATGCCCAGTTATTTTCTCTCTGCCGTCCAAGATATCACCCATCGCAAGCAGCTAGAATTCATCAATCACCAACAAACCACCGAGCTGCAACAGCTCAATGGCTCGTTACTATTGACTCAACAAAAGTTGAAAGAACGTAACGACGAACTCGATAATTTCGTGCGGATCGCTTCTCACGATCTCAAAGCTCCCCTGCGGGCGATCGCCAATCTCGCCGACTGGATTGAAGAAGATCTGACCGATCGCCTTAATCAAGGCGATCGCCAGCAGTTTGAACTCTTACGCCAACGCGTCCACCGGATGAATGCCCTCGTCGATGGCTTGTTGCGTTATTCCCGCCTAGGACGCGAAGAATTACCGATCGAACAGGTCGATGTATCCCGACTGATTGCGGAGACGATCGATTCACTGGCACCACCGCCCAATTTTGCGATCGAGGTTGTCTCCCCACTACCGACGCTAAATGCCAAGCGAATATTACTCAGTCAAGTCTTGGCCAATTTGCTCAGTAATGCGATTAAACATCACCACCGCGCCAACGGTCGGATCGAGATCGCTGCCGAGGATCTGGGCGATCGCTATCAATTCTCGATCGCTGATGATGGCCCCGGCATTCCCAACGGCCAAGCCAGAGAGCGGATCTTTGAGATCTTTCAGACGCTCAAACCCAGTAATTCGACTGAGAATACTGGCATTGGGCTAGCCTTGGTTAAAAAAATTGTCGAAGGCGAAGGCGGTCGGATCTGGTTGACCACAGATCGCCCTCAAGGTGCTTGTTTTTGCTTCACCTGGTTGAAGGCGGACAGTTAGCGACTAGTAGATCCCCGACTTCTTCGAGAAGTCGCGGATCTACCAGCGAATAGTACCAACAGGTTTAACTCTAGCTCCCAAAAATCTCCGTCTTCGTCCGATCGATCGCTTGGAGCAATTCTTGACGATCCTGCTCGCGAATCAAATACCGCCACACAAAACGCACTGTATAGAACAGGCCGATAATTTTTAGCAGTGGCGATACCAAGGGAATATCATCGATCGCATTCAAACCTGCAAATAGCAGCTTGAGACTGATAATGCCGAGGAAGACTACGCCCAAGGCGATAATTAATTGCCGATTGGTATTGAAAAAATCGATAACGTAAGCCTTGGCTCGATCGAAATATTCGGCACTATTACCAGTTTGGATCGATTGCCAAGTGTCTTGGGCGGAGTCGATTAACGATTTGTTATCGTCGGAAACTGTTGCCGCAGTGTCAGACATCGACATTGGTGGCACGGAATCGGGAGTTTCCGCAGCCAAGATCGCTTCGGTGCTGTGGAGTGTTGCTGCCGCTTCGCTGGGGGCTGGCACGCTAGAACGCTCGTCATACTTCATCCCATCATCTTCACGATCGAGCATCTGTACCGATCCGCTGTCTGATTCAGCCGGATCGCCGCCGCTGTGCAGACTGGCTGCCGCTTCGCCTGGGGATTGGACGGCAGACCGCTCGTCATATTTCATCGCATCATCTGCGCGCTCGGGGGCATCAGCGACTACTTCCACAGCGACGATCGTCTCGATCGGTTCCATATTCTCGACTGTGGCGGTTTCGACGTAGGCATTATCATACTCAGACTGGGATTCCGCCGATTTGTTTTTGGGATGGTCGGGATGGGTTTCGTCGTACTCGTCAATGCGCGTCAGCTCGGTAGTCAGATCGATACTCATGGTGATTAGTTACTTATTCAAAGGTGATGCAGTAGTTGAAATTGCCAATATCTCTGGCTGCAAGGATGTTTGGGCATTGCCAGCGATCGCTAGCTTCCCAGCTCGCGCACGAGTGAGGAAGCTAGCTGGGGAAGCTAGATATTTTTCTCAACTATCGGTTGGCCGTCGATATTTACATCCAATTCTTCGCGGCGCAATTGCTCTTGAGCGGTAGCATTTTCGGTATCGACGACTTTGCTCACTTTGACTTCTTCCCGCACGAAGGCTTCTTTGTGAAATTCGGGAACTTCTGCGTAGACATCCATCCGTGCGACTTCGCCTTCTTTGAAGGCATCTGTACCGGTGGTTGGCATAGTTGCAGTACTACCACTAACTGGCATCCGTTCGATGACGACCCGTTCTTTTTCAACGGCTACCGAAGCTGTGGCTGTCTCAGTTTCGATATGCTTGCTGATGACGGCTTCGCCAGTTTTTTGACGAGTTTTACCAGCAACTAACCGTTCTTCGTAGAGTTTGAGAGTCGAGCCGTTTTGGTCGTTCATCCCATACAAATCGGGTTCGCGATCGTAAGTATAGGTATCCCGATCCATGGTGACAGTGCCCATTGTTGGCGCACCACCAATTGAAGAGACATCTTGCTGGAGTGGCATCGAACCATCGCGATAGACGCCGCGTACCCGCTCTTCATGGTCGTAATCCACGATCAGGTCGTTGGTGAATTCTGGCAAGGCTTCGACTTGAGCCTTGGTGAGATTGGTCGCGTAAACGCGTTTGGCGTTGTCATCAACCTGCGCGCGACCGATCGGTAACAATACTTTCTTACCGACAATCCAAGCACCAGTATTAATCACCAAGTAACGAAAGCGGCCTTCGTCATCGACTAAAACATCATCGACCGAACCGATTTTTTCATCTGCGGCATAGACATCTAAACCTTTAATTTCTCGATCGCCAAAATGTTCTTTGTAATCTGGGTTGAAGTCTTTAATTTTATGGAGAGCCATCTGATTTAATCCTATGCTTATAAGTCTCGAATACTTTATGTATAACAGCTTACAGTTAGGCTCTGGCTTATTTATCCTTCGATCTACCGATCTAGTTGAGACCATTAGATAGAGGCTAAAAGTGGTAGTGTTTTAGTTCAATCAAAAGTTAATTTATACTTCGATTTTACATCAGAATACAACCGCTCCGAGGTGGCAGATCGATCGTCAGCTCCCGACCATTGTAGTCAATTTTCGCCGCCCCAAATACCACGCGTTCTGGACGAGACGGCAATCCCAGACTGGTTAGATCGAGACTAATCTGGACTGACTCCATTCCGATATTTACCGCCACAATAATTTTAGTATCATCCAAGCTCCGCACAAACGCATAACCATTACCTTCGGCAGACAACACTCGATATGTGCCGATTCGCAAAGCGCGATGGGCGTGGCGTAATGCGATTAGTTCGCGGTGATAATTCAATAGCTCCCGATCCCAGTCTGCTTCTGCTGGAAATCCCCGTCGGGCATCGGGATCGAGCGCGCCGACTAAGCCGACTTCATCCCCATAGTAAATACTGACTGCACCAGGAAAAGTTAGTAATAATAAAGTCGCTAGCTCGACACTGGCGCGATCTCCCTGCGCGATCGATATCAGTCTGGCGGTATCGTGACTGGCTAATTGATTGAGCTGCGTTAGTTGAATTTCCCAAGGGTAGAGGTCGAGTAAGGCTTGGATTTTTTGGGCGTAGGCGGGGGCTAAGAGGGCTGGGTAGGGGGCGTAACTGCGGGATTCGACTAAATCCATGACTACGAGATCGCCTGCGGTGAAGGCGATCGTCGGGGCGGTAAATAGGTAATTCATCACGCCATCGAATTGGGTGCCGTCGAGCCAGTGGCGGGCATCGCCCCAGATCTCGCCGACGATATAGGCTTCGGGGTTAATGGCTTTGACTCGATCTCGAAATTCTTGCCAGAAGCCTGCGGTGGTAATTTCAAATGGCACATCGAGTCGCCAACCGTCGATGCCGAGGCGAATCCAGTGTTCGGCGATCTGCATCAGGTATTCGCGGACGTCGGGGTTGTCATGGTTGAAGACGGGGAGGGCGCGGTTGTCTGCCCAGCCTTTATAGTTGGCAGGAAGGGAGCCGTCGTAGGCGGATAGTGGCCAATCGTAGATGGTGAACCAGTCGATCCAGGGGGAGTTGGAGCCGTTTTCGAGGATGTCGTTGAAGAAGAAGAAGCCGCGACTGGCGTGGTTGAAGACGCCGTCGAGGACGATTTTGATGTTGCGGTGGTGGGCGGCGGTGAGGAGGGCGTCAAAGGCGGGGTTGCCGCCGATGATGGGGTCGATTTGGTAGTAGTCGTGGGTGTGGTAGCGGTGGTTGCAGGTGGATTGAAAGATGGGGGTGAAGTAGAGGGTGTTAATCCCCAAGTTCTGAAGGTAATCGAGTTTTTCGATGACGCCCCAGAGGTCGCCGCCTTTATAGCCTTGGAGGGTTGGGGGTGTGTTCCAGTTTTCCCAGTTGGGGTGTTGTTGGAGATGGGGGTGGGGTTGTTGGCCGATGGCAAATCGATCGGGGAAGATTTGATAAAAAACGGCGTGTTTGACCCAATCTGGTGTTTGAATTGTCATGTTTAAAGAATCGGTGATGGTTAAATTATTTGTGTTGAGCGGAGCGGCAAACGATTCTGCACAGCAGAGGCTTCGCCAACGATACTTGTGGGTTGCGATTCTTATTTGTGTGGGCAGAACCCGGATCTGGGGGTTCCGACCCCCAGTCCCCCCGTTGAAAGGCGGGACGCCGCCTCTCAAACTCTCCTGCGTAAGGTTCGATTTGTAGGAAGCGTAAAGATCTGTAGGTTGGGTTGAAGAATGAAACCCAACACACTCAACTGAAGTTAGT
>NZ_JANNDR010000454.1:0-3764 GCF_031378165.1 Chamaesiphon sp. OTE_75_metabat_556 | reverse complement strand
GATTAGAAATTGTGACGATCGTTGGTGGTGGTTAGGATCTGTGTTTAGCTTATTAAATTAACGGATTTAGATCGATCTAACTGAAACCGACCGATCGATTGAAGTTAATTTGCATTGAAAACTTAGCATCGCAAATTCAGTTATTACCACTAATAGTTGGATTTGTTAGATCGGCAAAAATTAGTTGGCAATCGATCGATTAGAGATAAATATTTCCTCCATACAAGCTGAACTGTTCGATATTGAGGATATCCAAGGTCATCGCTGGGATGAGTCGATCGACATGCGCTAAATTAGTGGCTAAATTCGATCTGGCATGAGTGTTAAAACCTGCTGGGGAGACAGGTTGTTGTGAACCTAAATTGAGATCTGCATCACTCCCTGCCACTAGCGATCGCGCCCGACCGTAATTTCCGAATATACTAGAGAGTATCGAGACTTAGCTACCGCCACAATCTAACCTCGCGCCACTGTCTGTGAAGTTAAACGCTATGACCACCTCCGCTATTACTACCGACCAACTATCCGAGATCTTCCCATTTCCACTCGATAAGTTTCAACTTCAGGCGGTAGATGCACTTAATGCCGGAAAGTCCGTGGTCGTCTGTGCGCCGACGGGTTCAGGCAAAACACTAATTGGCGAATATGCCATCCATCGCGCCCTGCGACAGGGACGCCGAGTATTTTACACTACCCCACTCAAAGCCCTATCAAATCAAAAATATCGCGATTTCAAAGCTGAATTTGGAGAAGAAAATGTCGGCTTGTTGACTGGGGATATCTCGATCGATCGGGATGCGCCGATTGTCGTGATGACGACCGAAATCTTTCGGAATATGCTCTACGGTACCCGCATCGGCGAAGTCGGCACCTCAATGATCGGTGTCGAAGCTGTGGTGCTCGACGAATGCCACTACATGAATGACAAACAGCGCGGCACCGTTTGGGAAGAGTCGATTATTTATTGTCCGCCCCACATTCAGCTAGTTGCCCTCTCCGCCACCGTCGCCAATAGCAAACAATTAACCGAATGGATTAGTGCCGTTCATGGTGGCACCGAACTAATTTATTCCGATTTTCGCCCCGTCCCTTTGGAGTTTCACTTTGTCAACCCCAAAGGGATTTTGCCATTACTCGACCCCAATACCGCCAAGCTCAATCCCAAGCTCAAATCCCATCGTCCCACTGGCAGCCGCAAATCGGAAGATGTCCCTAGTATCGGTTTTGTCGTCAGCAAACTCGCCGAGCGAGAAATGCTCCCTGCCATCTACTTCATCTTCAGTCGGCGGGGCTGTGATAAAGCGGTGGCGGAGATGTCCACCATGCAACTAGTTAGCAAAGCTGAATCCGCGCTGTTAAAAGCCAGAATCGATGAATTCCTAGAAAAAAATCCCGAAGCCGCCCGCGCCGGACAAGTAGAACCACTATACAAAGGTGTTGCTGCTCACCATGCTGGCATCCTCCCCGCCTGGAAATCCCTAGTCGAAGAGCTATTTGGCATGGGCTTGATCAAAGTCGTCTTCGCCACCGAAACCCTGGCAGCGGGAATCAATATGCCCGCTCGGACGACAGTTATTTCTAGTCTCTCCAAGCGCACAGATCAAGGACATCGCCTCCTCACGGCTTCGGAATTTCTGCAAATGGCCGGACGTGCCGGACGACGGGGTAAGGACGTGGTGGGCTACGTAGTCGCCACTCAGACGAGATTTGAAGGCGCGAAAGAAGCGAGTGACTTCGCCACTTCGTCACCAGACCCGCTGGTGAGTCAATTTACGCCAACTTATGGAATGGTCTTGAACCTGCTCCAAACCCATACTCTAGAGGAAGCGAGAGAGCTAGTCGAACGCAGTTTCGGCCACTTTACCAAAACCCTCCATTTGTTGCCCCAGCAGCAGAGTATTGTTGATATCAAGCAGGAATTAACGACTCTTCAACAGAGCATGAGTAAGATCGATGGGAACGTTCTCGCCGAATACGAAACCGCTCACTCGCAACTCAAGCTCGACCAAAATCAGCTCAAGAATCTCCAACTCTATACCGAGCAAGTCCAATCGGGACAAGTTAGCAAACAATTACCCGCAGCCCTCTCCGGCACGATCCTCAGTCTCAAAGGCAAGCACGTCCCCGTCGCGACCCCATTACCCGCCGTCCTCGTCAGCAAAATTGCCGGATCTGGCTACAAACCCGCACTCGTGTGTTTGGGACAGGATAACAAATGGTACGTCGTCAATCATCAAGATGTCGTCGCCGTCCACAAGCATTGGTCTGAATATGGCGGTAAACAGCGCGTCCCCCAAGTAGTCTCCCTGCTGCCACCTGCGGATATGCCCTTGCGACCTGGACAAGTCCGCAAAGGCATGAGCCTCACCGCCGAAATCGCCCAGAGCATCCCCGCTGTCGAGCCACCAGCCACCGCCGAATTGACAGCCCAAGTCAAAATCGTCGCCGACCTGAAAACCAAGCTCGAAAATCATCCCGTCTGGGAATGGGGCAATCCCGCCACTTTGCTCAAACGCTATCGCCGTCAAGCAGTCTTAGAACAAGAAATTACAGATCTCCAAACTACACTGCAAACGCAACTCGATCGACATTGGCAAGAATTTCTCAATCTGATCGAAGTATTGCGTCAAGTCAATGGTTTGCAAGGTGTCCTCCCCACCCGCATCGGTGAAGCCGCCGCCGCCATTCGCGGGGATAACGAGCTATGGATTGCTCTCGCGCTGATGTCTGGCTATCTCGATGGTTTAGATCCCCACCATTTAGCCGCCGTCATCTGTGCGCTCGTATCAGAAACTCCACGCTCCGACAGTTGGACGAATTACGATCCGGCGGATGAGGTCGTCATGACTCTCAGTGCCCTACGCGGCACCCGCCGCCAACTCTTCCAAATCCAACGCCGCTATCAGGTAGCTCTCCCCGTTTGGATGGAATATGAGCTAGTCGGCATCGTCGAAAATTGGGCGTTGGAAGTATCCTGGACGGAGTTGTGTAGCAATACCAATCTCGATGAGGGCGATATCGTGCGGATGTTACGCCGGACGGTGGATCTGTTGTCGCAGATTCCCTATGTGCCTCATGCTAGTGATGCTTTACAAGCCAATGCGAGACGGGCAATCCAGTTGATAGATAGATTCCCAATTAACGAATCGATCGCTTAATTCTAGATTGTTTAAGCTGGTTCTAAAGCCGATTTAGCCCATAAATCATCATACCAATCTGAAATACTTTTTGCTAATTCAGGATTATCTTTAATCTTAATTACCTTTTCAAACCCTTGTCCCGTTGAAGATGGAAAACCTATTGCTACAAAATTATTGTCCGCAACTAAGACATTCATACCTGTTACTCCGTTAATCCATCTAAAATCCACTTGAGATTCAGTTCCATCTTTCTTATACTGAGCCTTTCTCATTTCTATAGACTCAACGAGGATTTTTTTATTTTTCTCATCATATCCATAAATACATTGATATCTAAAATTGTCATTACTATGCATTGAAACTATCAATCTATCTCGGAGTGTTGTGATATAGTTAGATCTAAGCATTGTTGATTGCGGCATCCTTGCAAAAATAGCAACCCTCACTCTGTTTTTCGCATTTGCAATTAAGTCAATTCCCAATCTGTTGATTTCTTTGTTGTCTTTAAGAAAGCTTATCTCTGCTTGATTTGCTGATAGCTTTTTATTTATTGCTTGGGATAATTTGTAATTTTCGTTTAAAGCTAATGAGTTTTCAAATACTTGTGAAACTGTAACTAATAAA
>NZ_JANNDR010000439.1:0-13106 GCF_031378165.1 Chamaesiphon sp. OTE_75_metabat_556 | reverse complement strand
CAGTAGCATTCTCGATTTCAACTACGTCTTGCCACTCAATCCACGGAATGGCACACTCCGCCTGCAATACAGCAATTCTAGTAGTAAAGTCATCGAGTATCCCTTCAACATTCTGGATATTAATAGTAACGGTCAAGATTTTGGGGTGACTTATCGCCAACCAATCGTCCAAACACCAGATCGTGAATTTGCCCTGGGGGTAACGCTAGCCAAACGCGAGACAAAGACCGTCTATCTGCGCACGATCAATGATGGCCAAGAACTCGGCTATCCCTCCCCAGGTGCCGATGCTAATGGCTCGACGCGGGTAAGTGCCGTGCGGTTTTTCCAGGACTATACGCAGCGCGATCCCCAACAAGTTTTTGCCCTGAGATCCCAGTTTAGTCTGGGGCTGAGTGCCTTTGGAGCTACGACGAATACCAGCGCGCCCGATAGTAATTTCTTAGCTTGGCGCGGACAGGCTCAGTACGTGCGCGCACTGGCACCTAATAGTATCTTCCTGGTGAAATTAGATAGCCAATTAGCCGATCGACCCTTACTAGCGATCGAGCAAATTGGCCTGGGGGGTCAAGATACCGTACGCGGCTATCGGCAGGATTTATTACTCGCAGATAACGGCATCAATGCGACTGCGGAAGTGCGCTTGCCGATTTTCACGCCACCAGATAGCAAGCAAATCTTGCAAGTCGTCCCCTTTCTTGACTTTGGTTTGGGCTGGAACCAACCAAATAATCCCAGTCTCAATCCGACGCCCAACACGATCGCCGCAACTGGTATAGGTTTGCGCTATCAAAGCGGCACTGATTTCACCGCCAGGCTCGACTACGGGATTCCCTTCACCTCGATCGGGATTAATAAACGCACCGGACAAGAAAACGGCTTCTATTTCTCGCTCAACTACAATCGATCGTTCTAGTCATTCTCTCCCCACCCCCGCTCCCATACGGTGGTACAGCAACTCCCAACTTCCCGCTCCCCACGCCAACCCCAACCCAATGTATCGAAACAAAATCTATCTCTCGCTCCTCTCATTAAGTCTATTAACAGTCCTGCCCTCAACGGCAAATAATCTACCGCCCAGTACTGCCATAACCACAACCACGCCCACCGCGATCGCTAATTCGCCCCTAGCCGCCGCCCAACAATTAAATCAACGCGGCGCGGCATTATTAGCCGCAGGCAAGCCGGATAAAGCCTTGGCGGCTTGGCAAGAAGCACATCAACTCTATGCCCAGCTCAAAGATCCCCAAGGGACGATCGGTACTAAAATCAATCAAGCTCAAGCTCTTCAATCCTTGGGCTTCTACCGTCAAGCCTTATTGACCCTCCAAGATGTCAATACCAGCCTCCAAAATCGCCCTAACTCCAGCCTGAAAGTGCAGGGCTTGCTGGGATTGGGCAACTCGCTGCGCGCACTGCGCATCCTAGAGCAAAGAACCGCCAGTACGGGGGAAGTGACGCTCGGCTCGAAGGAAATCTTGCAACAAGCTTTGAGTATTGCCACCGCATTAACAGATCGCGCGGCGATCGATCGGATCAATCTCAGCTTGGGTAATACCTTCACCATCATGGGCACTACCGAAAGCGAACAAGCCGCGATCGAGACGTATCAAAAGATCGGCACTAATGCCGCACCGTTAGTCAGAGTACAGGCACAAATCGACCTCTATCGCTTGACATCAGCACAGAAGATCGCCCCAAATACGCAGATATTCTTAACAGATACCCGCAAACTTTTAGATGCGATCGCCCCCAGTCGGCAGACAGTTTATGCCTATATTAATTTAGCCGAAACAATTCAGACTGATCGCGCCAATAGTCGGCTCGATAGTAAAACATTAATCTCGATCGCGCGATTATTAACGACGGCGATCGAGCAAGCCCGCACGATCGAAGATCCGCGCAGCGAGGCTCAAGCGATCGGTTCCTTGGGTAGCTTGTATGCCTTAAGCAAGCAATATGCCGAAGCCAAAAAATTGACCCAGCAAGCCTTATTTATTGCGGAAAGCTTGCCAGCTCCAGATCTAGCTTATCGCCTCGATTGGCAGCTTGGTAAACTATTGACGATCGGCAATCCCAGCGATCGCGATTTGGCACAGGCAACGTCAGTTTATCGTCAAGCCATCAACCATCTCAAGTTATTGCGTAATGACTTAAATGCGATCGATGCCGACTTACAATTTTCCTTTCGCGATAGTGTCGAGCCGATTTATCGCGAGTATGTCAATCTGTTATTAAGAGATGGCCAGCACATCCCCGCAGCCGATTTGGCAACTGCTCGCGAGACGATCGAATCTTTGCAAGTCGCCGAACTAGAGAACTTTCTCCGTCAGGGTTGTTTGGATACTTATACCGTGCAGCTCGATCAAATCGATCGATCGGCAGCCACGATCTATCCGATTATTTTACCCGATCGAGTAGCGACGATCGCGGCGATTCCTGGCCAACCGCTGCGTTATTACAGCCAGAATATCTCAGCAGCTACAGTAGAAAAAACGATCACTAAATTGCAACGTAAGCTGAAAGATCCCAACTTCAGTCCACAACAAGAGCGAGTTTTTAAACAACAATCCAAGCAGCTTTACGATTTACTAATCGCCCCATTAGCTCGCGATCTGGCTACTACTAAAACTAAAACTTTAGTCTTCATCCTTGATGGTGAATTCAGAAATATGCCGATGTCTGTCTTGTATGACGGCGATAAATATTTATTTGAAAATTATAATCTGGCCTTAACACCAGGATTGCAATTAGTACCACCCCAAGATCCGACCGCCCGCATGCGACTGCAAGTATTACTCGGTGGTATTTCGGAGAGTCGGCAGGGTTTTTCGGCTCTACCTGGCGTCACTCCAGAAATTGAATCGATTAGCAAATTATTGCCCGCTCGCAAGCTACTCAACTCAGAATTTAATAGTAAATCCGTGTCGAGTAATTTAGTAGCGAGTAATGCCCCGATCGTCCATTTAGCCACTCACGGGCAGTTTAGTTCTAAACCTGAAGATACATTTATTTTGACTTGGGACGGTCGGCTCAATCTCGATCGGTTGAGCAATCTGCTCAAAGATCGCGGCAGTCGATCGGATAATACGATCGAATTATTAGTATTGAGTGCTTGTGAAACAGCCAGCGGCGATCGTCGTGCCACTTTGGGCTTAGCGGGTGTTGCCATTCGAGCGCGTGCCAAAAGTACGATCGCCTCATTGTGGTCGGTGAGCGATGAAGCTACCCAGGATTTAATGATTAGTCTCTACCAAAATTTAGCTACCAAAAAACTCGGTAAGAGCGAATCATTACGACAAGCTCAACAAACGCTGATGAGTAATCCCAAATATCGATCGCCTTACTATTGGGCACCATTTGTCCTCGTTGGTAATTGGCAATAGTTAAATTAGTTGATAATTGATAATTGATAGTTGGGCTGTTAGGGAGAGTTCTAAATCACTATCCTAACAATAGCCTACCTACAAGCTGAAGGATTTAAAACACCGTTCCTTGTAGAATTCAATCTTTTCTCGATCGCGTAATTCTCACGCCAATCGATCGGTTCATCTACCTTAAACATCATGCTAAAAACTAAATCTTGCCTAGCTATTCTCACTCTATTTTGCCTGACTGGTAGTCTCTCCGTTCAGGCTCAGACCTATACACCATCCAATCGGGCACCAGTTACCGACACCACGCTAGGCACTCAGGTAACCGGCAGTAACAATAACTTCAACATTACTGGCGGTCTCACCACAGGACAAACTACTTTTCATAGTTTTACCGATTTTTCTGTTCCTACTAATGGACAAGTAAACTTTACAAACCCAGTTGGCAATCGGGATATTATTACCCGCGTCACTGGCAATTCATTCTCTGATATCAATGGGATTGTCAATACCAATGGGGCTAACTTTTTCTTGATCAATCCGAATGGCATCACCTTTGGTACTGGCGCGCAATTGAATGTCGGTAGAGCCTTCGTCGGCAGCACTGCCAATGGGATTAATCTCGTCGATGGTGGCGGACGCACGTTTACGTTTGGCACGAATCAAAGTGGTGATGCTCTATTAAAGGTCGCGCCGAATGTGTTGTTTAATGTCGCGAGTCTCAATATCGGGACGGGGAGCGGCGCGATTAATAATTTTGGGACATTGCAAACCACCAACAATAGTCAATACATCGGGCTAATTGGTGGCAATGTCAATGTGAATGGGGGTAAGATCGTCGCGCCAGGGGGACGAGTAGATATCGGCGGACTCAATACTCCTGGGACGGTCAGCGTCAATAGTGATGGTTTGGTATTTAACAGCACTATTCCGCTCAGAAGCGATGTCACCATTACCAATGGATCGAGTGTCAGCGTCCGCGCGAACCAAACCCTAAATCCGGTCGATCCGGTCTTCTTTCCCACTGCCACATCTCCAGGCAGCAGCATCAATATCAGTGCCAATCGGATCGAGGTCAGTAAATCTGGAGAGCGATTTAAGAGCGTAGCTGGTGACGGTCAGATCAATCAGGCATTAGGGGGATTAGATGGCGGCTTGGAGGTAAATTCGGGCGCGAAAGCGGGGACAATTGGGAATATTAGTCTCAATGCCACTAGCGATATTTTGATTCAAAGAGCGGCACTGTTTAACCTCGTGAGATCGGGTGCCCAAGGCAGTCAAAATCCTGGCGGGGGGATTAAGATCGTTGGCAATAACATCACCGTCACGGATAAATCGGAGATCTCTGCCGATCTCTATGGCAGCGGACGTGGTGGCGATGTGGATATTAAGGCACTAGGCAATTTTAGCCTAGTCGAACCCTCGCCTACCGATATCATCGATCGACCGCAATTCGCTGAATCGGTAATTGCTGCTAGTACCTACGGAGTCGGTAATTCTGGCAAAGTAACAATTGCGGCTGGGGGTAATGCCGTAGTCAGCGATCGGAACACGATCGCTAGTACGGTTGAAGCAAACGGAATTGGGGATAGTTCGGGAATTAAAATCGAGGCAGGCACGTTACAAGTACTCAATGGCGGCGAGATTTTGACTCAGGCTGCTTCCAGTACTACCAATGAACGGGGAGATGCTGGGGATATCGATATTACTACAACTGGAGACATCACCATCTCTGGGAGCAAAAATCCTGGTGCCTTTCGCGATCGTAATGACGCATATAAACCCCTCTCATCTATTGCTAGTAGTAGTTTCAGATCTGGTAATGCTGGGAAAGTGACTGTGACTACTCCTGGCAAATTAACAGTCACCAATCGCGCTGGGATTCGGAGTCAAATCCTGGAAAATGGGAATGGAGATAGTGGTGGTATTAATATCAGTGCGGGGGAGCTGATACTTGCTAATTTCAGCCAAATTAGTAGCTCTTTAGGAACGTACGGCCAATCTACAACTGCCAATCCCAAGGGCACTGCTGGTGATATTAAGATCGCAACAACCGGAAATATTACCCTTAACGAAGATAGCTCACTCGATCCCATTATATTCAAGCTAGTAGAGAATGATTTCTCTCCATCGATTATCTTTAGCAGCGTATTTGGGACGGGTAAGGGTGGCAAAATTACGATCGAAACGCCAGGTAAAATATCAATTGGCAACCGGGACACGATCGCGAGTAATGTCGAACCAAGCGGACAGGGTGATAGTGCTGGCATCAACATTAAGGCAGGAGAATTGCTACTCTTCAACGAAGGTCAAATCTTGAGCTTTGCCACCGGAATTTCAACAAAAACCGGAAATGCTGGGGACATCGATATTAAAACTACTGGCAATATTACAATTTATGGTAAAAATACTCCGGCAGAAGCGGATGCGATCCTGGCCAGTGGTCAAGCCAATAGCAAATCCTTGTCCAAAATCTCTAGTAGTAGCTTCCGACAGGGTGCTGCGGGTAATATCTCCATCGATGCTGGGGGTACGATCTCACTGTTAAATCGCGGCGGCATCACTTCAGCGGGGGACGTAGCACTTACTGGTAATAGTGCTGGTGACATTACCATTAGTAGCAAGCAACTAACTCTCGATCGAGGGGATATTTCATTAGCAGCCAAGAATACCAGTGCTAACTTGAAAATTGCCACTCAAAATAGCATCTCAATGGTGAATGGTAGTAGTATCATCACCAATAATGCTAATGGTGCGGCAGGAAATATAACGATTTCTTCACCACTAATGACTCTAGATACGAGTACGATTGAGGCGCAATCTCAGGGTGGGTCGGGCGGCAATATTAATATTTTTGGTAATGACTTACTCCTGCTCCGTCGCCAAAGCCGAATCTCGACCAATGCTTTGAGCACACCTCAAGCTGACGGGAATGGGGGGAATATCGATATCAACACCATCCTACTCGTTGCTCTCCTCAATGAAGACAGCAATATTACGGCTAATGCCACTCAAGGTGCTGGAGGCAAAGTTAATATCAAAGCCCAGGGAGTATTTGGGATTGAATTTAGCGAGCAACTAAGAACGGGTATTAGTGACATTACCGCGACTTCTGAGGCTCCTGGGCGAACTGGCACTGTCAATGTCAACACACCAGGCATCGATCCAGGCAAAAATACTACCGAACTGCCAGCGGTACCTACCGACCCCAGCACTCAGATTTCCCAAGTCTGTGGCGCGAGCAATCGCCAAAATAAATTAACCGTTACCGGACGGGGCGGACTGCCGCCAGTGGCTAACGATCCGCTGACCGGTGATGAGATCTGGCAAGACGAGCGAGCCACAAACTCGACCTCATCTGCTAAAAATGTTACAACTCCCATTAAGCTTGCACCACCCGCAATTGGGTTGATCTATGATGGCAAGGGCAGGGTTACTTTAGTCGCCGCCGGAGCGCAACAACAACCGATCGGCACGAGCACTGCTTGTCCGGCAACCAAGCCGCAAAAATAGTCATCCCCGATCGCTTTAAAACTTACGACAATTATTTTATTTATGTTATTTAATAACTTCAATCGTTATCTGATCCCCATTGTTTTAGTAGCTACGACCGGGCTAGTAGTACCACAGTTAGTCATTGCTGCTCGGCAGGAAGCCAGAGCGATTTTGGCTAGAGAAGTCGGTGCGATCGCCAAAAAAACCGTCGTCAGAATCGAATCTTCCGATGGTAGTTTTGGTTCGGGAGTAATTATTGGTCGGACCGAAAGTGGTACTAACAATGTCTACACTGTCTTGACTGCCGGGCATGTGGTCAAGTGTGCTGACTGTAAATATCAGATTGTTACGCCAGTACCGATCGATACTGCCAGCGAAAAAAAACGCATCAAGATCGATCTCGACATGCAAAACAATCTCCAAAAAATGCCGGATGTCGATCTAGCGACGATCTCATTTGAAAGTAACTCGACATTTGCGATCGGGACGATCGGTAATTCTGAATATGCCGATGAAGGCAGCCCTGTCTATGTTGCCGGATTTCCCAAACCTGGCCAAGCGATCAAACGGATCGCCCTCCAATTTACTGGGGGGATGATTTCTTCGCGGATCGAAGAAGGCGATCGCGACCCCAAAAATCGCAACAATGGCTACGATATCGCCTATACCAATATCACCAGAGCGGGGATGAGCGGCGGGCCGGTATTTGATGCGGCGGGGCGAGTTATCGCCATCCACGGCCAAGGCGATCGCAATAGTCAAAATGCCGAAGCTGGGGATAAAGATAGCTCGGCTAACGTGATTGTGGATGATGAGAAGACTGGGTTTAACCTCGGTATTCCCATGCAAACATACTTGAAACTGCAACCCCAAGCTGTCGCAGTTGTGGGAGCCAAATTTGATGATTCACCACTCAACTATCAAGTCACCGATCGCTCGGTGACGATCGGTACTCCCAGTCGTAAATTTATCCAAAAAGTCCGCACCAGAGGTACAGCTTCGCCACTATTTGATGTCACCACTGTCAGCGAACAAACTGATGATTGATTGACATCCTGGCGATCTTTCGTGCTGCCGAGTATTGGGATCGTCTCAATTTCCGAATCTGCCGATCTGTAGAACTAGATTTACAATAGATTGGGGTAGGGGTAATTCATGAATTACCCCTACCCCAATCTATTGTGGATGCCAGCAATTATGCTGGATTAACTTGCGGTTGCCGATTGTGGAGCAGATTAATTACTGCGGCTTTTTCTAATAACCCAACCAACAAACCATCGTTATCGGTCACACTCAGCGTCGTTACCTGTTTGGATTCCAATTGTTCGATCGCTTGTAATAATGGTCGATCGCTGATGATAATCGTCGATGGCTCGACTGCTTGCATAATTTCGCTAACTAATGTGTGCGCCCAACGATCGGATCGGACATCATTAAGTGTCACGAGTGCGAGTTCGCCAACCAAGTGTCCAGACACATTCGTGACCAAGAATTTTTGCCAGTTACTACCACTGAGCGTCCGTTGGTCTACGAATTCGCGGAGCGTGATATCGTCGCGGATAATCGGACTGTTGGGGGTGACAGCATCGCCAACGGTCAATCCAGTCAACCGTTCTTGTACCCGTGCGAACTGAGCAGAGCGACCAGCATTTTGGAGTAAGAATGAACCGATCAGCAGGTTCCAGATATTATCGAAGCTACCAGTCAAGACTAGCGGTAGTAGTCCAGACGCGATCGCCACCCACCCAAAAGCTTGACCGACGATGCTAGCGATTTTGACGCCTTGATACTGATTGCCAGTAACTTTCCAAACGATCGCTTTGAGGATATTCCCACCATCGAGGGGTAAACCAGGGATCAGGTTGAATAAACCCAGCGAGAGGTTAATTGCCGCTAAGACTGCGGTAATTGCGGCGACGGGGCCAGTCAGATGCGCGCCAAAACCGATCGCAGTTAAGCTCGCTGCTAATAATAAGCTCACGGCAGGGCCAGCGATCGCCACCCAAAAGGCCGCAGCAGGGCTGTCAGACTCTTTCTCTAAGCTAGCTAAACCGCCAAAGATAAACAGGGTAATCGAATCAACCTTAATCCCCTGTTTGATCGCGACGAAGCTGTGTCCTAGCTCGTGGGCGAGGACGGAACTAAATAATAGTAAAGCCGTAACTAAGCCTAAGAGGATCGGACTACCACCGGGCAAATCGGGAAACTGTGCCGCTAAGCCTTGGCCATAACTCCATGTCACTAAACCCAACACGAGGAACCAAGAGGGATTGACGTAAAAAGGAATGCCAAATAAGGAACCAACGCGAATATTACCATTCATCACAGCGACCTCTATCTGTATGTCTAAAACTAGATTATTTGCTCGATTACGTCCATTGTAACGAAATATTAAATCGGCTCTCATTAATGCTGGCGCAGTAATATCCGTCCGGAAGGGTTCGGTTCGCGCGGGGCTTCAAGTCGTGATGGAATCGAGATCGATTGGTGCTAGCCACTAACCTGACAGTTGCCACCGGATCGTCCTCCTACCCCTTCGTCCCCGTAGACGCCACCCCCGCCACAAACCACTTTTGGAACAGCAAGAACACCAGCAACATCGGCGCAACCATCATCACCCCAAAACTCATCAGATCGCCCCATTGGATCGGCGGGAGGGTTTGGAAAGCGGCGATCGCGACGGGCAAGGGGCGAACACTTTCATCGATCGTCACCATTAGCGGCCACAGAAACGATCCCCACTGAGTCAGAAAAGTTAGAATTGCTACGGTGGCAAAGACGGGTTTGGAGATCGGCACGATAATTTCAAAATAGGTGCGGATCGTACTCGCCCCATCGATGCGGGCTGCTTCTTCGAGTTCTTTGGGCAAGCCGACAAAGAACGTGTAAAACAAATAAATCGAGAAAGAATTAGCAATAAATGGCAGAATTTGAGCGAGATAAGTATTGCGCCAGCCTAACAGCGTAATCTGAAAAAACAACGGCACGGCGATCGCTTCAAACGGAATAATCATCAATGCTAATACCACTAATAGGATGGTCGCACGTCCCCGCCACCGCAATCGCGCCAAGGCATAACCAGCTAGTGAATTAATCAGTAATCCGGCTAAAACTACCATACTGGTAATCAAGATCGAATTTAGAAAAAACTGACTAAAATTAACTCGATCGAAAACATCTTGATAATTTTGGAGCGAAGCTGGTACGGGGATAAAGCCTTGCCAAGATCCAGCTTGAGATAGGACTAATTCGTCGGGTTTGAGACTGGCGACGAACATAAACGCGATCGGCGCGATAAATAATAATGCCAGCCCGATCGCCAACACATAGCTACCAATTAAGCTGACCCCAGCTCGTTTTTGCGGCGGCGAACTGGGGATAATTGGCTCCAATCGGGTGCGATCGTGCATGAGGTTTAGTTATTAATCATCGATTCTACGCTAGCACAACTTGTAGGCAATCGTTGGCGATCGGAGCTAGCGAGCGGCGATCGAGGATTTGGCGCGTGAATTGAGACTCAGGAGCACCAGTGAGATCGCCGTCACCACACCACCGACGACAATTAGTGGCTCATTAATTTGCCGGATGGCGATCGCGACGAGCGTCCAGACAGTGACGAGCAGATAAGCCAGATCTTGACGGTGGACGAGGGCACTAGCGGCGATCGCGGCACTAGCAGCCATCATGATCACCGTCCATAGGTTCGGACTGAGCAACCAATTATTGCCATTAATGCTGTAGAGTGCGCTCGCGATATTGACGATCGTCGCTACGGAAATCCAGCTCAGATAAACACTAATCGGGATGCGTACCATCCATCGTTCCTGTTGCGAAACGCGTTCCCGTCCGATCCCCAAACGTTGATACATGCCAATTAAAGATAGCAAGATCCCTAACATCGCCATGACAGATAATGGAAACAAACCCGCCAAAAACAGATAAATCCACGCACATTGACACGCACAGGCGATCGACAATAGATAGCCGCACTTTTGCAATCGAGGATTGTAGCGTTCTGTCGATTGAAATTGATAAATACCCAGCGCGATCAGTCCTAGATAAATTAGTCCCCAAATCCCAAACGCATAATTAGCTGGAGTCACGCGCACGTCAGCAAATAAGGTATTAGCAAGTTGGCCGATATTGATACCATTGGGCGGCCAGATATTGGAGATCGTGTTCACCAGAATACTCACGACGATCGATACGGCCGTGATTAACTGTCTCTGTAAATCTGGATCGAAACGTTGGCGAGAAGATTTCATGACTTTGAGTGCGGGCTGTTCTCCACTTACAGCTTGACATAAGTGGCTGAATATTGGCTCTGTCTTTCGATTGAACTTGGCGATCATGAGTTGTTTTATGCTCGATGCCTCAAATCGAACGATCGAAACTAACGCTCCATTCAAATAGTCATAGAGCCAGTTGCAAGTGCCAATTAGGTCGAAAAATATTTCGATCGATAGATATATAACACGATGCACAATGACTATATTTTCATAATGATTGCTTGTTGCTTGAGTCGATCGCCCAAACCTTAGCTGCGCAAGATCGGTTGCGTTTCTGGATAAATGAGTATTGTCAGACAGCAGATGACCAGAATTGACCGAGGATGGCGATGGAGATCGGGAGCGATTGGATTGATGGCACTCTATCTAGCTAGTTGTAGCGCGCCCAAGGATGAGGCGGAGGCACGAACTCGATCGCCTGGCCAAGGACAAGGACAAGCGCAGGCGACAGCAGTGGATGTGGCAGTGGCGACGATCGCCCCACTTACAGCAGTACGGGCATATACCGGAACGACTCAACCCGCACAGGAGGTGGCGATTCGTGCGCAAGCGGAAGGTCAATTGCGCGCAGTGAATGTCGATGTGGGCGATCGCGTCAACAAGGGTCGAGTTTTGGCGCAAATTGACGATACAATCTTGAGCGCTCAGTCGGCAGAAGCTGAGGCCGAATTAGCCTCGCGGCGAACAGAAATTAGCAAGCTGCAAACCCAAGTTAGCGATGCCCGCACCCAGGTAGAACAATCGCGGCTGCAACTGCAACAAGCCGAGTTTGATGCGGCTCGCTACGAGCGACTGGCCGCAGCAGGTGCCGTGTCCCAGCAGCAAGCACAGCAATCCAGAACCCAAGCCAGCACAGCTACCCAGGTATGGCGATCGGCTCAGCAAAAGGTGCGTTCCGAACAACAAGCGATCGTCGTAGCCAACGGTCGGATCGTCGCGCAACAGGCCGTACTCGCCCAACAACAACGGCGGAGATCGTATGCAGTGGTGACATCGCCGATCTCTGGTGTCGTACTGACTCGATCGACCGAACGCGGCAATCTGATCCAGGTTGGTAACGAACTCCTCCGGTTGGGAGATTTTAGTCAAGCCAAAGTCACCGTCCAAGTTTCCGAACTCGATTTAGCGGCGGTGCGGTTGGGTGGGACAGCAACAGTCAAGCTGGATGCTTTTCCCCAGGAGCAATTTACCGCTAAGGTGACGCGGATCTCGCCAGCGGCAAACCCGACCTCGCGGTTGATCCCGATCGAAATGACCATTCCCAATCCCACTGGCAAAATCGGCAGCGGCCTACTCGCTCGTGCCACCTTTGCCCAAACTACAGTCGATCGCGTTGCGATTCCGCTCTCCGCGCTTCAAGAGGAACGCACGCCCCCATCGACACCCAATTCCCATCCCAACCAACGCAACCCTACAGTGCCAGCGCGTCGCACCCAAGGCAAATTATTTGTGATCACCCGCCAAGGCGAACAGTCAACAGCGACTGCCCGCACTGTCATGCTCGGCCAACAAATCGACGGCCAAGTCCAAATTCTCTCCGGTCTCAATCCTGGCGAACGCTTTGTCGCCCGCGCCAGCAAACCCCTCAAAGATGGCGACCCAGTTCGTACCAGCATCCTCTCCCCCCAATAAATCTCAGTCCCAACTCCCAACTCCCAACCGATCGTGCAAACTCCCCACGCCGCTGGCTTCAGCCTCAGCACCCTCTCGATCCGCCAGTATATCGGCACCCTGATGCTGACCCTCACTGTCATCATCGTCGGGGTATTTTTTATCACTCAACTCCCAGTCGATCTCCTCCCCTCGATTACCTATCCTCGGATCGGCGTCCGCCTCGACGCCCCAGGCATCTCGCCCGAACTCGCGATCGATGAAATCACCCGTCCGTTGGAAGAAGCCCACGCCACCACCGCTGGCGTCGTCCAGATCTACTCCCCGACTCGTGAAG
>NZ_JANNDR010000475.1:0-5443 GCF_031378165.1 Chamaesiphon sp. OTE_75_metabat_556 | reverse complement strand
TCATCTCCTGGCTCGAATCTGACAGCGGTACCTGCGGGAATGTCTAGCCGCATTCCCTTTGTCGGTACTCTGTCAAATCTCAATGCAGCATTAACTTCATAGAAGTGATAGTGAGAGCCGATTTGAATCGGTCGATCGCCTGTATTTGCGACGGTTAATTTGAGGATGGGTCGATCGATATTTAGTTCGATTTCACCAGCTTTAGCAATAATTTCGCCAGGAATCATAATTTAGGGGATAGAGGATAGAAGTTAGGAGTTAGGGTCTAGAGATCGGAAACGTTGACGATATTATAGATCGAGCATTCAAAAATTGATTTAAAAGTCTACCATCCACTATCCACTATTCACTACTCTAAGCCTCTTTAAAGAATCGAATTAATTCACGCGCATGTTCGAGGAACTGGCCATCGACAGTAATTTGCGAAATAGCTTGTTTGGCTTCTTGGGCTAATCGTTGATGATCTGATTCGTTAGTTGCCTTGAGATTGGCGATCGATACTGTCAGTTTGGCGATGTCTTCACGATTGGTCTCCCAGCGATAATTTTGCTGACTCAACCAAGAGGTGTCTTCGTTGGGATCTAGTTGGCTGCTTAATTGACTTACGCGATCTTCTAATCTTTGAAACCTGTCGCGCAGTTCAAAAATATCTTCGCGTGGATACATAAATTGGTTTTGCATCGCACTCAGTCGGGCGGCTAAATACTCATAAGTACTAATTGCTGGACGTAATAAAGTCAGTAATAAGACACCGACAGAACTCCAATAACCTAATGCCGTAATCCCACTGGCAGCTAAATAATATAAGCCGATCGCCGTACCGATATGCAACCCGATCGCCACAATTAGAGACTTCTTCGCAATACTGCTAGCATATTGAATTTGGCGCGGTTCGACAGTGATTCCCTGTAGCTGAGATTCTTGCCCTGTTTGCGCTACAGCCTTAGCTTTGAAATAAATATTCCAGGGTACTGTAACGATTAAAATCGTCCATTCAAAAATCCCAATCCCGATTGCCCAATCCCACAAACTACCGACTGGCATCTGAAACCAATTTAATAAACCAAAAGCTAGTAAAGCGATAAACAGCAATCCAGAATTAAAAACTGCGATGCTACCGTACATAATATATTTTTCTCATTCATGTTTGCTTCTGCTCTATTGTGAATGAAGATCTATGAGCTTGGCGATCGGCTTATGCTACTTTCTCAACTGCACGATCTCGATCGATAAATTCAAGCACATAATTTATCGTACTTTCCTAATCGATCGAGTATATTCCCCGCTGTCTTGAAAAGGTGAGTCAAGACGGGGAAACCCCTGTTCCCGCACTTTTCGCTCCCAGCTACTACTTAGAATTCAACCGATTCTGACGGCGTTGCTCCAGGACTTGTTGAAGTTTGACGCGCTGTTCGGGAGTCAAAATCTCGCGAATCGCTAGCGTGTTTTCAAAATTGGTGTCAGCAATTTCTCGCTGTAAACTTTGCACCTGCTGGCGTTTTTGGCGAATTTGGGCGGAACTGCCATTGCCCTGAATTAATTGGGCTAGCTCCTGTCTGGCTATCTGTAGAGCCTGGCGACGTTCTTTGTTTTGACCCTGAGCATTTTTCCGCAGTTGTTGCAGCCGTTGGATCTGATCGCGTGAGAGGTTGAGTTCTTTCACTAAGTTGAGTACCCCACCAGCAGGCACTTGCAATTGTCCAGTGGCTGGGCGATTGCTTGTTTGTGCTAGAGCGCGTTCTGCTCGCACGGGCGAACCGAGCGTGGCGAAAGCTAATAAAGTTGACAAGAGCGTCAGGAGCCGGAAGCGAGACATATAAGTATAAGTTCGATCGAGGTTGATAATATTTAGACTAGGGCTGAATCGAGAAAGTTCACTCTGACGATTGGATGTAGCTGTTATGTTGTAATGTCGAGCATTTGTCCCGTATACCTGGGAAACACCTGCTGCAACTGAGTTTTATCTACAGCTAGCTGGCGAGTTATGATGGTCGCCAACACATCGCGAAAATCAGTCGTCACCGCCAAATCTCGTCCCTGGTGACGTTGCGCTGGTTCCAATCCCGCCCACTTGCCATACACCTTGCCACCGCGAATGCCGCCACCGAGCAGCCACATTACATTCCCATGCCCGTGATCGGTGCCGCCATTACCATTTTCCTTCACCGTCCGCCCAAACTCGGACATAACGAGGATCGTGGTCTGTTGATAAGCTGCTCCCAGTCCAGTTTGGAGTGCGACTAGACCCTTGCCTAATTGCTCTAGATTGCGGGCTAATTGCCCTTGACTGCCACCTTGATTGATATGCGTATCCCAACCGCCAACAGCTAAAAATGACACTTGAATGCGGGGATCTCTTGCCATCAGCCGCGCTAATCGTTGGGCATCGCCAGGAAAACCATTTGGTAGTATCGCTCCATTATTGGCAATTTTTGCCTCAGCATCGAGATCTTTGAGTAGTTCGGTGCGGGCGGCTCGCCCCTCGCGGTAAGCCCGACTGAGTGCATCATTACTGCCATATAATCGATCGAATGCGGTGGCGATTTGAGGTCGATCGATTTGCAGCCGATTCCCAGCACTCCGTCCCGATGCGAGATTGGCAACAGCTCTTTTGCCCAGGAGAATGCGCGGCGTGGTCGCACCGACGCTGACTGCCTGAATCGGGTTTTTGTCGGACATTACGCCCAGCAGCCGATTCAGCCAACCATCGCGAGTGGTTTTGATACCTGGTGTGCCACTTTCGAGGTAATCTTGCGCGTCGAAATGGGATCTAGTGTCATCATGAGAACCGCTGGCATGAACGAAGGCGAGGCTTTTTTGTTGCCACAGCGGGAGTAAGTTTGCTAGGGCTAGGTGTAAGCCAAATTGGCCGTCGAGATCTAGTGCCCCATTCGGTTGACCTGGTTGGGGAATGGAGATCGTCGGTCGATCGGTATAATATGTGGGTTCCTGGTAAGGGATGACTACACTCAAACCATCGATCGCACCTCTGAGAAAGATGACAATTAAGCGTTGCGGATGGGGATTACTAGCAGCGATACTCCGAGCTGCCCAGCCATGAGTGCCGATAGTAACTAGAGATGATGCCGAACAGAGGCTAGATTGAATGAGAAATTGCCGACGGTTCATAAGATTATCGATCGAGAAATATTATCAGAATATCTAGCTTACTTTTTCATAAATTCAGGACTGCCCAGAATTAAGGCAGCCCGAATTTCGGGATTGCTGGTATCAATCGCTTGTTGCGTTTGGATCGAAAAATTATCTCCCAAAGTTGCTGACAATTTCACAGGATCGATCGTGACCATTGGCGCAGTTGGTATAGAACTAGCAGCGGTGGTCGTTGCTGCGGAAATCGGTAATTTACCCTTAGCTAAATTCGTCGCAAAATTGAGTCTTCTGGTCATACTATCGGGATTCAGCCAAGCTTCTTGAGTATTTTTATAACCATTTGGACTGATACAGCCATAAACGGGCATTCCCAATTGAGTCAATAAGCTATTTAATGGTTTGACATTATTAATCTCTAATCCAGTCGATCGAATTGAAGAGATTGCATACTGATATGGTGTTTTGAACTTAGCTCCATAGTATTTACGATTCCAAAATTCAGGACTGTGAAAGAGAGTATCGAGTACTAATTTAATATTTCCACCTGTAGCCTTAAATCGCTTTGATAATTGATCGACTAAACTTTTGGGTGGATTGTCGGTAACAAAGTATTGAGCCAGTTTGAAGCTAATCTGACGAGCGGTGCTGGGATGCCATGAGAGCAGATCTAGTGCTTGCTCTCCTTCTGCCATCCCACTACCAACAATCTCCAGATTGAGAAATTTCTTGGTGCTAAAATCGTGCCGATCGCTATTAAATTGAAAGCTATAACCATCAGGTACTTTTTTGCCGGGTTGCTTGAATCCCCAACCCGTGAAAATCTTGGCCAAGGCAATCACATCATTTTGGTTATAACCGCCATCGACACCGAGTGTATGAAGTTCCATCAGTTCGCGGGCGTAATTTTCATTCAAACCGCGAACCTTGCCTTTTTGATTGGCATTAGGCGCACTATTTTGCCAATTATCTAGATAAAATAGCATCGCCGGATGTCGAGCCGTCGCACCTAATAGATCCCTGAATTTACCTAATGCATGGGGTCGAATTGCTTGTTGCTCGTAGGCACCCACCCATAGCCGATCGAGTCCTTTGTCCGCATAGACATTAAAATGGTTATACCAAAAATCCACCATCACTGCTTGCAGTTGCCGATCGCTATAGATCGATCGCCATAATCTCGCTTCGATCGCTTGGTTAGTTACTTGTTTCGCTTGTTGTTGCAGAACTTTTTTGGGAGCTGGTGACAACTGTAAATCCTGGGGATTATAACGTTGAAATAGTTCGACTGGAGAGAGATTAACTGCATCCAATTTAGCTAATTTTTCGGTAACAATTGGCGATTCGGCGATCGAGTCGGGATAGAGCTGTTGTTGGATGTATCGATCAATGCCGATTTGTTTGACTCGATCGATCTCACCAGGTCTAATTCCCAGGGTCAACCGATTGAGTAGATGGATAACCTTGGGATTGACTGGTTCGGCATGGGCAACACTAGTGAATGACAGTAATAGATAACTAACAATAACAACCAAATATTTACGAGTATTCATGGTCGATCTATTGAGAAAGAATATGGAGCTGAAAATAAACTTTAAATTTTGACAATTCTGTATATTGGCAACTCATAATAGCTCATCATCTAAACCGACTAGATCTTCATGTTTCCCTGGATCTATCGTTGGATCGCCTGTTGCTTCTAAAATATGAGCTTCGAGATAAAGATTGAGTCCATCTAATTCAGCAATGCTCAGTTCGGGCGGATTCAAAACTTGGAAGGTGGTTGCCCCAATTATTCCAGTCACTAAGATCCCAATTCCGCCAGCAAGATATCGCCACCAGGAACGGTGACTTCGCTGTTGTGTTTGAGTCGGCAGAGCATCTAGCTCTGATATCAATCGATCTTCCAAATCGCTCATTCCTGGTGAGGCGATCGAACGATGTTGACGTAAGAAATTGACTAAGTTGGCATCTTCATCGGGTAAGTTATTCATTGGCTGCTGGCATGGTTGATGATACTGGGATTAGAGATCGACTTAACTATTAACTAGACTTGAATTCCTGCTGTTTCTAGAAATTTTCGCATCCCACTGCGGGCGTGAAATAAGCGAGACTTAACTGTGCCGACGGGAATTTGGAGGATTTCAGCCACTTCTTTTTGAGGGAGTTCTTCGAGATCGTGTAATACTAATACCGATCGATGCTCCTCGCTGAGTAAACTCAATCCTGTTTGCACCACATCCTGATAATGAAGCTGCATCAGATCGGGGTCATCATGTTGGGTGGCAATATTCTGCGCGATCGTTTGCAGCCGCGATCGATCCTGTGCCAAAGT
>NZ_JANNDR010000403.1:0-4344 GCF_031378165.1 Chamaesiphon sp. OTE_75_metabat_556 | reverse complement strand
AAGGGGCAATTCATGAATTGCCCCTACCCTACATTTCGAGACGTTGGCAACGAAGAACTAGTGTTTGAGATTTGCTCCCTTGACAATTAATCCACCCTGGTACACAAGTTACCTGTAGGGGTGCCCCTTGTGCGTACCCTGGATCTACGATCGGCAATAGTATATTTAAACCGGCACAAGATGTAAGTATGACTACTTTTGTCGAATCGCTACTCACAACATTTAGTCAACCGAGCCGTTGAAGATGAGCGCAAGTAGTAATTTCCGTAATGCCAAAATCATAAAATTCCCAATTTTGCAATATTAATTGTGCTGAATTTGCTGTAAAGTTACCAATTAAGCTACACCGCACGCACCAAGCTAAATTCTCAGTTTAATTCGGCCGATCGACTGTAAATAAACATCGCAGCTCAAATACCAATTTCATCCCTCGTCTTTCCCTCCCCCCGTCTCCCTAGCCCCAAATGGTAGCAACCCCCCATCGGCCAAGCATCTCCCCCCAAGTTGTCGAACCGCAAGTCGATCCCTATACCCTGGCACAGATGGGAATTGCCATGCTGATCGATCTGGCTCAGCGCGGTGAAATCGATCCTTGGGATGTCAAAGTCATCGACGCGATCGATCTGCACCTGAGCAAACTCCCTCTCCAAGCCGATGCCACGCTGGCGCACAAGCAAGCGAACCTGTCCCAATCGGGACAGGCGTTCTTGTGGGCGGCAATGTTAGTGCTACTCAAGGCGCAAAGTCTAGAGCAAAGTCAATCTCAGGCAGAAGATTTTGACTTTATCGAAGAAGATCTCGACTTTGAGATGATTGCGAGTACTGGATTGCCGCGCAACTTGGAACGGCACATTCGTCGCCGCTTGACTTCGCCGCCACCTCGGACGCGTCCGGTGACGCTCGAAGATCTGATCGGTCAACTCCGCCAAATTGCCGATAAAATCGCGGAACCAACAGCGCGGCGCAGCTCCTCCCTCCGACGGGGCAAAATCATGTCCGTTAAGCAGGCGACACAAACGATCGTCGGCCTCGCTCACGATGAAAATTTAACCGAAATGGCGGCACTAGTGGCCGAATTTCTCGTCACCTATACTAGCGAGAGCGAATTGTGGAACCTGGATGACCTGGTAAAACTCTGGTCTAGCAAGTTTCCCCCCGCGCCGGGACAAGAACATGGAGCCAATCACGATCGAGTCGGTGTATTCTGGGCATTATTACTATTATCAGCTCAATCCAAGGTTGAACTGCATCAAACTGAATTTTATCAAACCCTAACTATTCGTAGACTCGAAGAAGATTCGATCCAGATGAACTAGCGTTCGTCCCAACAGGCAACTGGTAACAGGCGATCGTGCTGGTGCCGGACGCAATCGATCACTGTTACAGTAGATAAAATAGGGATTTTAAGTACCCAAGATTTAATATGAAAGCAATGATTCTGGCTGCTGGGAAAGGCACGCGGGTGCGTCCCATTACTTACACGATTCCCAAGCCATTGATTCCCATCTTACACAAGCCAGTGATGGAGTTTTTGGTAGATCTGCTCAAGCAGCATGACTTTACCGAAATCATGGTCAATGTCAGCCATCTTGCCAAGGAAATTGAAAGTTATTTCCACGATGGTCAAAGATTCGGTGTCCAAATTGCCTACTCTTTTGAAGGCACGATTCAGGAAGATGGCGAATTACAAGGACAGGCACTAGGTTCGGCTGGCGGGATGCGCCGGATTCAAGATTTTTATCCCTTCTTTGATGATACCTTCGTGGTACTGTGCGGCGATGCCTTAATCGATCTCGACCTCACCGCAGCCGTTAAATGGCACAAAGAAAAAGGTTCGCTCGCGACGATCGTTACTAAGACAGTATCCCGCGAGGAGGTTTCCAGTTATGGGGTAGTGGTGACCGATGAAACTGGCAAAATCCAAGCTTTCCAAGAAAAACCGACAGTAGATGAAGCTTTAAGTACGAATATTAATACTGGTATTTATATTTTTGAGCCAGAAGTATTAAACTATATTCCCTCTGGTCAAGAATATGACATCGGTGGCGATTTATTTCCGCAATTAGTCGAAATGGGTGCGCCTTTTTACGCAATCTCCATGGATTTCCAATGGGTAGACATTGGTAAGGTGCCCGACTACTGGCAAGCAATTCGCAGCGTGTTAATGGGTGAAGTCAAGAATGTCCCGATTCCAGGAACTGAAGTAGCACCAGGGATTTTTACCGGCATTAATGTTGCAGTTAATTGGGATAAAGTCGATATTACTGGCCCCGTGTATATCGGCGGCATGACCAAAATTGAAGATGGAGCCAAGATCACTGGCCCAGCGATGATCGGTCGCAATTGCCATATCTGTAGCGGCGCACATATTAACAATAGTGTCGTTTTTGAGTATTCCCGGATTGCTTCGGATGTCGATCTGACTGATAAGTTAGTATTCGGTAGATATTGTGTTGATAAAAATGGCGCGACGATCGATATGAAAGCAGCTTCATTGGATTGGTTGATTACGGATACTCGTCAACCGATCGAGAATATCAAACATCCAGCTAAAGTATTTTCTCAATCTTTTAACGTTAGCGTTTAACTAATGATTTCGATGACTAAAAGCAGGGGGAATTTATGAATTCCCCCTGCTTTTATTTTACTGCCAAATTCTCTACTCTTCCGGCCATAATAATCTCACTGCCAGCACAGCAAAACCCAGTGCTGCCATTCCTTTTAAGACCTTAGTCGGCAAGAATCCCGCAATCTCACCGCCAGCTAGTACGCCGATCGAGCTAGCCAATAATAAAGCCGCCACCGAACCAAAAAACACCGCACGCGGATGTTGGGTGCTACCACCTAAGGCGATCGCAGCTAACTGGCTCTTGTCGCCAATTTCGGCGATAAATACTGTTGTGAATGTTAATGCTAGTAGTTGCCAATCCATAAAAATGTTGGGAGTTGGGAGCGGGGAGAGCGGGGGACTGGGGGACTAAGGAGGGTGATTATTCACTATTCACTATTCACTATCCACTATTCACTAAAACCTAAAGCACTCGAATAATACTGGGGATACTATCGATCGCTTCTAAACCGCGAATTTCGGCCAATGCGGATTCAAAGTCGGCTTCAGAGACATCATGGGTAACGACGACGATTTCGGCGCGATCTCCTTGGAAACCAGTTTGGACGATCGATTCGATGCTGACATGATGTGCGCCAAAGCAAGTACCGAGTTTGCCGATGACGCCTGGAACATCCATACATAAGAATCTGACATAGAAACTACTCCGCAAGCTCGTTAAAGGAGCCATGTCGGTATAGTGGCTATGACTACAGCTTAACAGGGGATTGAGCGAAGTACTTGGGGAATCGATGACCTCTTCCCGATGGGGATTGCAGTTGATGACGCCCACGATCGCGAGTAAATCAGAAACCACCGCTGAAGCCGTCGCGCCAGCACCCGCACCAGGGCCGAATAACATCACCTGACCCAAAGGTTCGCCTTCGATTAAGATCGCGTTATAGACCCCATTTACCGTGGCGAGGGGACGATCTTTCGGGACGAAGGTGGGATGTACGCGGACAGAAACCTGGCCATCTTCTACCCGTTCGGCGATCGCGAGTAATTTGATGACAAAATTGAGCTTGTCAGCATAGGCGATATCCGTCGCACTAATTTTCCGAATGCCTTCGCAATAGACATCTTCCCGCTTGATTCTGCCGCCAAAGGCCAGCGATGCCAGAATCGCGATTTTATCCCCCGCGTCCAAGCCATCGACATCAGCGGTCGGATCGGCCTCCGCATAGCCGAGTTGTTGAGCGTCGGCAAGAATATCGGCAAATTCACCGCCCTCGACGGTCATTCGCGTCAGGATATAGTTAGTCGTCCCATTGATAATCCCGGTGACGCGGTGAATCCGGTTGACACCCAGAGATTGTTTCAAGGGTTGAATCACTGGAATTCCGCCACCGACAGCCGCTTCCAGCATCACATAGACACCCGATTGATTGGCAGCAGTGAAGATTTCATCGCCAAATTTGGCAATGACGGCTTTATTGGCTGTCACGACGTGCTTGCCATGGGCAATCGCCTTGAGCATCAAACTCCGAGCTGGTTCGATCCCACCGATAAGTTCGACAATAATATCAATTTCGGGGTCGGTCACGATCGATTCGAGATCGGTCGTGATTAAATCCGCAGGGATATCCACTACACGCGGCTTATCGATCGATCTCACCCCCACGCGCTGGATCTCGATCGATTGGAGTAAATGATGCCGACCGACGGGATCTCGTAAAATTTGAACCGTCCCCGTCCCAACAGTTCCCAGTCCTAAGATGCCAATTTTTACCACA
>NZ_JANNDR010000349.1:0-7115 GCF_031378165.1 Chamaesiphon sp. OTE_75_metabat_556 | reverse complement strand
ATCTGCCGCCACCTGTAATAGATGATGCTCCACCAAATCCTCCAACCATTCCTTCGCCTTACTCGCTGGATCTGTCTCGCCCCGCTGCTTCAGCCAAGCTTCTAACATGCTCTCCGCTCGATCGCGTGATAAAGTCAGCCAAGCCTCAGTCGGTTTCTGGGCATCCCCTTGGAGCATGGTAAAAGCTAGATATTGCAATATCTCCGACTGAAACCGCCGAAAATCTGCCGAAATTACTACACCCTCCTTGTGGCGTTGGTACTTGCGCTCGAATAGCTCGAACAATTCCGCCTTATTCTGGGGAATCCGCCCCGTGGCTGGCTCGAACACCTCACAGAGCATCTTCAGTAATAACGGTGTTTCGGCAATCTCCCGCAATCGATCGCGCAGTTGCCCTAATAACTTATCCCCATATTCCGGTAGGTGTTGACGGACAAATTCCCGCATTTGATCCTCAGTCAGCGGGCGCATTTCCAACCGCCGATCGATGCCCAAACTACCCCCCACCATCAAATCCCGCGTTGTAAAGACGATCGGCGTAGTCAGATTATTTTCCCGAAAACCGTATAACTCCTGCCGCAATTGTTCTGAGGGAATTTCATTCACCCCATCTAGTAGCAATATTAATTTATCTACCAGCAGCAGATCGTCGATTTGTTCGTCTGTCAACCTCAGTTTGGCACGCAGAAATTCAGCCTGAATTAAGGTCAGGATCGGTTTATCGCCCTTCAATTGAGCAAAAACGGGGATTGGTTGGTTTGCTTCCTTCAAGGCTATTTCTGCCAGTTCTACACACAACCGCTGTAAGGTGGTGGATTTTCCCGAACCTGGCTTTCCGGCTAGGAGTAAATGCTCTCGTTCTGCTCCCAGTCCATATTTGCGAAGCATCTCCAGCACTGGCAAATGTTCGATCTGCTTCTGGGTGCGTTCCTCCCGTTCGGCGGCTGGTTCTTCCTGTTTAACTATTTCTGCTTCTAGAGTCAACAGGGCATCCGTCGCCGTGTAGAACGAATTGTTCCCGCAGTGATGGGGATCTGTCAGGACAAATTCTAGGTATTTCGATCGATCGACTGCCAGCATCTCAGCGGTAACTAGATGTTCTTGTTCTCTATGTTACTCGATTCAATCTCGATCGTTACATTGGGTGAGATCGGGAGAACGCCAGCAGAATTTAGTTATTAAATTAGCCACTTATTTTTGAGTCGAATGCGCAAGCACACCCCCAAGGGTGCTTGAAACAGCGGAATGTGGGTTTGATTTCTTAGACAACTTGGATCGATAATCCCCTGTCACACATTTTAGCGTAGAAGAAAATATTAGCGATGCTGTAGATCGCTACCTATGAATAACAAAACATCCAAAGTAACCAAGAGATATAGATTTTGGATGCAGCCGCCATCCAAAATCCACAATCTCTAGGCTTGGCGAGAGTAGTACTCGACAATCAGTAGCTCATTGACTTGAAGAGCTACCCACTCACGTTCGATCGTGCCCGTTACTTTACCAACTAAAGTAGGTTTATCGAATTCCAAATGGTTGGGAGTGTTAGCTAATCCTGGATATTGCAGATTGGCTTCGACCAATTTGCGTGATGCTTCACGATTGCGAACACCGATGACATCACCAGAACGACATTGATAACTAGCAATATCCACAGTGCGTCCGTTGACGGTGACGTGGCCGTGGTTGACTAGTTGCCGTGCTGCTGGAATTGTTGGAGCCATGGCGAGCCGGAATACGGTATTATCCAACCGCATTTCGAGTAATTGCAACAAAACTAATCCGGTAGAACCAGTAGCGCGTCTTGCTTTCCGCACGTAGCGGAGCATTTGCTTCTCGGTGACACCGTAGTTCATCCGCAATTTTTGCTTTTCTTCGAGACGGATGGCGTATTCAGAACGCTTTTTCCGGTTTTGACCGTGTTGACCTGGGGGATATGCACGACGCGGTTCTTTCCGGGTTAATCCGGGTAAAGAGCCTAAACGGCGTGTAATTCTCAGTCTCGGTCCGCGATATCGGGACATACAGTTTCCTTAGTGCTTAATACTTAACGCAAAACTCCCATTGTTACATACCAGGGGAGTTCTGACTAGTATCTTAACGCGATTGCGATCGTCGAACTAGATTTGTGAGGGAATTTATGCCCAATGAGGACGATCGAGACAGAAATTCGATCGTGCCTCACTCCAGATTTCAGCTCTATTGCAGAAATTTTCCGGTCTAGTTGATCTAGCCAATTTTTTTGTCGATCCGAATCTAGGCAGTATCGTTATTTAGCCGATCTTTCGTTCGCAATCAATCGCACTTTTGCCTCTCCCCCATCGTAGCAAGAGCGAATTGGTAACGACACTAACCGAACTCAAGGCCATCAATGCGCCAGCGGCGGCGGGACTCAGTAGTGCGCCCCAGCCAAACCAGTAGAGTATGCCTGCGGCGGCGGGAATGCCGATTAGGTTGTAAATAGCCGCCCAGAATAGGTTTTGACGAATTTTGGTGAGTGTCGATCGCGACAACTCGATCGCGGCAACTACATCCAATAAGCGATCGCGCATCAAGATAATATCCGCCACATCGATCGCCACATCGGTACCAGCATTGAGCGCAATTCCAATATCGGCTTGCGCGAGAGCTGGCGCATCGTTGATACCATCGCCGATCGTCGCGACTTGGTACCGGATCTCTGGATTGGTGGGATCTGTTTGCAAGGCGGCGACGATCCGCGCTTTATCTTGCGGCAGAACTTCGGCATAGATCTCGGTAATTCCCACTTGTGCGGCCACCAGGTCAGCAACAGGTTGCCTGTCGCCTGTGACCATTACTACCCGCAAACCCATATCTTGCAAATGTTTTACTGTCTCGATCGCATCGGAGCGCAAGCAATCGGTCACGCCGATTAATCCGAGTGTAGTTTTGCTTAACGACTGTTCTGCGGAGACAATTGCGACATACATCACAGTTTTACCCGCCTCTGCCAACAGTTGCGCCCGTGCTTGCCACTCGGTTTCGATCTCGATACCTTTTGCTGTGAGCCAATTTTGATTGCCAACAATCACTTGGTAGCATTCTGATTGGTTGCCACCGCTTGTTGATTGCGCTTGCTCGACGATCGGCGGTGTCAGGAGTACCGTTGCATAAACACCCAATCCAGCTTCTGTCTGAGCATCAAGCACGATCGGTAAAGTCAGACCCAATCGTGTTGCTTCTTGCCCGATGGCGGTAGCTAACGGATGATTGGTGCCGCTTTCAGCGGCAGCAGTTAGTTGCAGCAATTTGTGTGCGCAGATATTTTCATCAGCGGTAAGCACATCCGTAACTTGGGGCTGACCTTGTGTCAGGGTGCCAGTCTTGTCGAATACGACTGTATCCAAGCGATGGACAGCTTCCAAGACATCGCCACCCTTGATTAATAACCCCGATTCAGCACCGATACCAGTTCCCACGAGGATCGCCGTCGGCGTGGCCAAACCCAACGCACAAGGACAAGCAACTACCATCACCGCGATCGCGGCTTTGAGCGGCGTGAGCGTGGATACTGGCGGAACTAAATCGAGGTTATGGATGCCAATAAAGTACCAAAATAATCCAGTCAGGGTCGCGATCGCCAAAACGCCATAGGTAAAGTATCCAGCGACAGTATCGGCTAATTTCTGGACTGGAGCCTTGCGAATTTGGGCGGCTTCAACTAGGGCGATAATTTGCGCCAGCGTCGTATCGTCCCCCGTGCGCGTGACTTCGATCGAGATCGCCCCAGATTGATTGACGGTGCCGGCGATAACTACATCGCCGACTTGCTTGAAGACAGGGAGCGATTCACCCGTGATTACCGACTCATCGATCGTCGTCTGACCCCAGCGAATCGCGCCGTCAGTGGGGATCTTTTCGCCTGGAAGTACCCGCAGATATTCGCCAACTTTGACCTGTTCTACCGGAATCTCGATGGCTTGAGATCGATTCTCCAGGGGAGAGGCTACGCCAACGGGATTGGCACTCACCAATCGCGCTGAAATCGGTTGGAGCGATAGCAATCGATCGAATGCCGTTGCTGCCCGATGTTTGGCTTGTTGTTCTAAAGTGCGCCCCAAGGTAATAAACCCGATAATCATCACGGGTTCTTCAAAAAAGCATTCCCAACCCAAATTCGGCCATAGCAGTGCGACGACACTGGCAGTATAGGAAGTCAAAATCCCTAGTCCGACGAGGGTATTCATATTGGGATTGCCATGCCACAAGCTGCGCCAACCATCCACCAGGATCGATCGACCGGGAATCGCGATCGCTAGTGTCGCCAAACCCCAATGCCACCAAAAATTATTCAGGGAAAAATAGTGATGATGCTCATGGATGCTAGGTTGCGTCAAATGTCCTAGTGCCGATAGCACCAACAATACACCCGCCGTAATCAGTTGCGATAATAGTTGTTTTGACTCTTGGGCATATTTTGACTGTCGCTGCGCCAATCTTTGCGATCGAGCCGTCAGATCGGTGGCAGTTCGGGGTTGACTGGGAAAACCACTAGCGGTTAGTTTCGCAGCCAGATCGACACCTGTAGCTGTTGCTAGTTCTATTTCGATCGCGGCTACTCCAGTCAGGAGATTGACACAGGCAGACTGGACTCCTGGCTGGGCGAGGAGTTGTTTTTCGACCGCACTGACGCACCCCGCACATTTCATCCCCGCGACATCGATGACGATCGCGGTTGTGTCCATAACCGGAGTTGAAGTGCTGTTTACCATACTGCGGATCGGAAGTGAACAATTAGGGCTGAGTCTTAATTTTGACCAATCTACTCCCAAAAAGCCATAACGAATCGATGAAGGTTTTAAAACTCACAGGGTAGGGGTAATTCCTGAATTACCCCTACTAACTCATCAAATTAGTTAATTTATACACAATTCTCGCCCCGACATTGCCATCCCATTCGGCATCGCCAACCTCGCACAAATCGAAGCCAACGATCTCCCGCCCACTACGAATCACTTCACGACACAAACAAAACGCCTGCTCCAATTCCAAACCACCAGGTACTGGCGTCCCCGTCTGCGGACAAAGTTTGGGATCTAAACCATCGACATCAAAACTAATGTAGACTTTCTGAGGTAAATTGGCGATCGCGTCTTCACAGATACTCAACCAAGTTTTACCAGCATAAAGCTGTTGTTTAATCAGTGAATCATAGTAGGCAATCGCCCGTCCTTGCGATGTGGCGATATATTCAAGTTCCACTTGCGAAACATCCCGAATCCCCACTTGTACCAGCTTGGAAATCTGGGGGATTTTGAGCGCATTAAACATAATCGATGCATGAGAATACTCAAAGCCTTCATAGGCATCCCGCAAATCTGAATGAGCATCGATATGGAGGATTCCAAAATCAGGATGATGAGTTGCTAAAGCTTGCATGTAACCCAATGGTACACTATGGTCGCCACCGATCACACCGACTTTTTTGCCTACGGATAATGCGTTCACACAAAGATCGAATAACCATTGGTTGAGATCTGCCCCAGCTTGATCGATCTCAGCCAATATGGGTGTCAAATCTGGTTCATCAGCGATCGATTTCCCCTGCTCCAATCGATCGATTATTTGGGTTGCTTGGTGGCGATAATAATTGTTTTTGGTGACTAAATCTGGATCGATTGGTGGCATATAAATACCCCTTTTCCAACCATCAGGTCGATCGAAATCATACAAATCTAACTGGGGTGAAGCATCGAGAATCCGCTGTGGAGCTGCCGCTGTACCGGGATTATACGAAACAGTTACTTCCCATGGCACACCAAAGATAATTATCTGCGCGGACTCGTAATCGAATGGCAATCCAAATAAATTACCATTGACTCGACCGACATCACTGGGATCGTAATTAGCTAAATTATGGCTCGATCGATTGCTGGACATGGACGATCTAATTTGGAGTAAGGATTTTAGCCACGATCGACGGCAATTCAGCTCGAAATATATCTATTTGCAACTGTCGATCGCGATCCTTCTATTATAGACAACTAGCTACTAGGCTCGATCGACTAATCTAACTAACTTGTGCCATGGTGCGCAGTTGGCGGAGGGAGCGGATACAAGCCGGACAATCGCAGCCAAACATTGCGGCAGCAGCATCACTTTCTTCATCGTTAAAATTGATAAACGCGTCAGGATTCTTGGCTTCCGCTTCGGCTTTGGCAATTAGTGCCGCCTTCGGATTGTTGCTAGCTACTTGTACCGATTTGACACAGACAAGTTTGCCATGTGGGTTGACACAAAATTTGCTCTGCCCTGGGGGCTGGGCTGCTATTGCTGGGGCAGTAGCTGTTACTAGGGGTAAGATCGCACTGAGGACAGTAGGTGCCGATAGAAATAAAAGTAAAAATCTTTTCATAAATTAATTAATCTTAAAAATCGACACTATATAATTCTGAACATTAACCGATCGAGGCAAGATTCGTCAACTGCGATCTGGCTCATAACTCTATACAAGACGCGCATCATGTCATCCATATTTTCAGGATGAGAGCGATCGCTCTACTATTTGACTCACGTTACTTTACTTAATGTTCCCTCCAACTGAGCGGCAATGGCTAAAGACTCGGACGAACAGACTTAAATTTTTGCCACTGTTGGGGCGGTGGTGTCAAAAACTCATAAGCTCCTGAAGCCGCACCAGTTGCAGTCAAGACGATATCAAATGATAGAGAGACGCGGAGATCTTCAGTCTCATTCATCGTGACCGCATGACGTTGTTTGGCCGGAAACATCATCAATCGTCCGGCAACGGGGATGTAGGCTGTTTGCAGTTGATTGAAATAGTTATCTTCAGCGAGAATATCGGTATTTTCACTCCCCAGTCCCGGACTGACTTCATTTACCCGCGCATCGTCAAAGAAGACCAACCTACCAGGATCGTAAGTACCTTCGGCAGGTACTTTAATATAGTAAACCGCACTAATGTGAGCGGTATTGTGACAATGAGCACCAATTTCTTGTTCTGTCCGCGAGACGATCGGCCAAGCGCGTTGAATATATAGATCTAACTTTGGTAGATCTACACCCAGCTCTAGTAAATAGATCGCTGTATGCCGCTCTACTTGCTCGACAATCCACGCAAAAGCTGGATTAGT
>NZ_JANNDR010000341.1:0-4377 GCF_031378165.1 Chamaesiphon sp. OTE_75_metabat_556 | reverse complement strand
GTAACTGCCATGCCGCCGATCGAGCCTAACACCATCACCGCGAGGACGATCGATCCAATCTGATAGTGTCGGACATTATATTTACCCTGAATGAGTTGTTTCTTCTCATCTCCAGTGGCAGTACGTGTTTTGCGAATTTGGAAGCCCAAATACATAGCATATAAAGAAGTTGCCAATAAAATCCACATCAAGGGCGGATGGATAAAATTGAGATAGGGTTTAATATTAGCGGGAATAAAGTCCATAAGATCGGAAAAATTGACACGAACGTTTTGTGAATATTTATAAAAGTTAGCATAAAATTTGTGGGTGTTGGGAATAGCAGATGACAATCGCTCCAGCCTCGATCGAGAGATTTAGGGCGTGAAGATCGATCTTCATGTGCGACAGCTCATCGCTGGCAATTGTGACTAGAAAATGTCGCTCGGATGGTGCGATCTCCACCGCTGTTGTTTTGCCAACCAGCGGCTGTTGCCAACTGCTACCGTTTTATCGCACGATCTTACTGGCGTCAAAATCGATCGCGATCGCTACTTAAGTTAATCTCTCCTCGATCGGTCAGCATTCATCATGATTTCTCCTCAATTTAATCTCTCCTTGATTCAGTCGGCTAAAGCGGGTAATGTCCGCCAACTTACTACTGCTTTAGAACGTGGTGCCGATGTCAATACAGCTGATGCCCAAGGTACCACTGCCCTGATGTTTGCCGCTCAAAAAGGTAGCGAGCAAATTATCGATTTACTGTTGGCGGCTGGTGCCGATGTCAATCGGCAGCGGCAGCAATTTGGGACGACAGCCCTGATGTTTGCCGCCGCTGCCAATCGAGTTGGAGTTGTCGATCGATTGTTGGCGCATGGGGTTGATGTAAATGCGACGAATGAAGATGGCAGTACGGCACTGATGGGGGCGACGTTAGCGGGTGCGCGGGAGGTTGTGGGATTGCTAATTACTGCTGGCGCGGATGTCGCCAAGATCGATAGCGATGGGGATAATGCGCTCAATATCGCGATCGAGCGTCATGACGAGCGGCTCGCCCGCCAATTGTTGGCGGCTGGTGCGGATATTAATTATCGTCGCAGCGATGGCAAAACACCGCTGTTACTAATTTCGGCACCAGGGGAGGCACCGATGCTCGATCTGTTGTTGTCCGCTGGCGCAGATCCGCAGGCAGTGGATATTGAAGGTGATAGTTTGCTGATTCTGGCTGCCGAACGTGGCGATCTCGATCTGATCGCGCCCCTAATTCCGGCAGGAGTCGAGATCGATCTCCAAAATCATGAAGGCTGGACGGCATTAATTGCGGCGACGGCGGCGGGACAGATGGAAATCGCCAAGCTATTACTCGCTGCCGGAGCTAATCCTAGTTTAGCCTCCCAAGATGGCGAAACCGCCTTGCATTTAGCCGCGATCGAAGGCGATCTAGAATTAGTCGAGCTACTAATCGGTGCTGGCGCGCAAACTAATCTGCTTACTAGTCTGGGGGATACGCCGTTAATTTTAGCAACCTTACACGAGCAGACAACCACCGTAGCGGCGATCCTCAAGTCCGGCACCGATCTCCAAGCGCATCAGCAGGGGGCGACAGCTTTGGGCGTGGCGATCGTCAATGGCTACTCTGAAATTGCCAGCCTGTTGCTGGCGGCAGGTGTGTCGCCCCAGCAAACATTTAAAGAGGGACAAACCCCGCCGATCCTCGCCGCAATTGCTGGGGATCTAGGGTTAATGAGATCGCTAATTGCGGCTGGAGCAAATCTGGACGATCGAGACGATACGGGCGCAACCGCCATCATGTGGGCTACCCATCGCCAGCATCACGAGCTGATCGCCTTATTACTTGAGGCTGGAGCCGATCGCACTTGCAAAAATCATGGTGGTTTAACCGCGCTGGCTCTTGCTGAAATTAATAGCGATCGTCGATCGATCGATCTGCTGACACCTAGTTAGGCATGAGGATTAAATTAGATCCACAATTGGCACCACCATCTGAGCGATCGAGTAGGGGCAATTCATGAATTGCCCCTACTCGATCGCCTCAAACCTCACCACCGCAATATCCCAATTTGAGACTGGGATCGCGCATTCGGACTAGCTTATCAAACAGCAATTACCTGACGATCGGCTCGATTTCTCTACCGATCGGGTGCAAAAAATGTCATAATATCAGGTGTTCTAAGCTTTTACATGACTCTATAGCGATCCGATCGGGTGACAACTAAGTGTTGTGCAAAGATATTAATTAGATAAAAATCATTGAGTTTATGACCCAACTTGCTAATTCGGCGGATGTACCAGATCTCGGTCGTCGCCAATTCATGAACCTGCTCACCTTCGGTACGATTACTGGGATGGTACTCGGTGCGGCTTATCCATTTGTCGCGTACTTCGTCCCACCAGCTAGCGGTACCGCTGGCGGCGGTGCCACTGCCAAAGATGCCAAAGGTAACGATGTCAAAGTCAGTGCCTTTATTGCGGGTAAAACTAAGGGAGATCGGGAGTTAACCCAAGGCTTAAAAGGCGATCCGACTTATATCGTCGTTGCCGAGGGCACGATTGTTGATTATGGCATCAATGCCATTTGTACTCACCTGGGTTGTGTCGTCCCTTGGAACAAAGCTGAAAACAAATTCATGTGTCCTTGCCACGGTTCTCAGTATGATGAAACCGGCAAAAAAGTGCGCGGCCCCGCCCCATTATCGCTGCCATTGGCTCACGCTGCGGTCACTGAAAATGACACGATCTCGTTGACTCCTTGGACTGAAACCGACTTCCGTACAGACGAACCAGCTTGGTGGGCATAAATTAGGGATTAGGAATTAGCTGTTAGGTGTTAGGGCTAAAAACACAAGCTGTTGCTAAAACCTCAAGTCTAAAGCCTAAAAAATCTGTATATTATTTAATTTTCTTCGTCTGTCATCCTTAATCTATGAAATTAACTTTACTCCAAGTCTGGCAACACAGTCAGCGGTTGGCGACCAAATCACTAGTCGTGATGTTGGCTAGTATCAGCATTCTCTGCGCCAACGATCTCGCACTCCCCCAATCAGCCGCTGCATATCCGTTCTGGGCACAACAAACCTACCCAGCAACTCCCCGCGAAGCTACTGGTAGAATCGTCTGTGCGAACTGTCACCTTGCTGCCAAACCGACCGAAATCGAAGTACCGCAATCGGTCAAACCAGACACGGTATTTGAAGCTATCGTCAAAATCCCCTACGACCAAAGCATTCAACAAGTCACTGCCAATGGCGTTAAAGGACCATTAAACGTCGGTGCGGTGTTGATGTTACCTGATGGTTTTAAAATCGCTCCTGAAGACCGTCTGTCCCCAGAACTTAAGGAAAAAACTCAAGGGTTATATTTCCAACCTTATGGTGAAGGCAAAGATAATATCGTGATTATCGGACCATTACCTGGTGATAAATACCAAGAAATTATCTTCCCAGTACTTTCACCAAATCCCAAAACTGAAAAAGGCATTTACTTCGGTAAATACCAAGTTCATGTTGGAGCCAATCGCGGTCGCGGACAGGTTTATCCGACTGGTGAAAAGAGCAATAATAGTGTGTACAATGCTTCGGTTGCTGGTAACGTTACCGCAATTACCAAGCAAGAAGATGGCAGTACTCAAGTCACGATCCAACCAGCAACTGGCGACGCGGTCATCGATAAAGTTCCCGCTGGCCCTGAGTTGCTCATTGCTGAAGGTACTGCTGTCACTGCCGGACAAGCAATTACTAATAATCCGAATGTTGGTGGTTTCGGTCAAAAAGATATCGAAATCGTCCTCCAAAATCCCGATCGAATCCTCGGTTTAGTGGCATTTGTGTTTATGATTATGCTGTCCCAAATCTTGTTAGTCCTCAAGAAAAAACAAGTCGAGCGCGTTCAAGCTGCGGAAATGGAGTTCTAGCAACTGCCATTATTTAAGCAATTTTCAGATGCACTAGTTATCGTAGCTAGTGCATCTTTTTTTCTGGGTATAGCTGACTGACAGCTCAGTCTCGATCGCCGATCAATTACAGCGAAGATCGTTTAGTCAAAAGTCGATCGATATTAAGTTTCAGCTAAAGATAAATTGTCTCAAGGTTCGCCATCTCTAAATTTACCAAAGCTTGAGGATCGTCACTTGAGTTTGAGTGGCAAAATGCGTACCCGAACTACTCACCATCTCCACCCGATCGCGATAAACTAGAATATTGCTCTCTTGTTGTTCAGAATTTTATGTCGCTGCCGATCGTTGCTATTATAGGTCGTCCCAATGTGGGTAAATCCACACTCGTCAATCGTTTGGCGGGAGCGCGGGAATCGATCGTGCATGATGAGCCAGGAGTTACCCGCGATCGTACATATCGACGGGCATTTTGGCAAGATCGTGAG
>NZ_JANNDR010000327.1:0-5264 GCF_031378165.1 Chamaesiphon sp. OTE_75_metabat_556 | reverse complement strand
ACGATCCAATTGGGATGCTCGGCTAATTCGGCAACCACTGTCTGTTGACTAAACTCAAAATAAGCTTCATCAATAACTACCAAAATATCTGCTGGTAAACTCCGCATCCAGTCCAATTCTGCCGCTGTCAAAGCATTACCTGTCGGCGAATTGGGGTTGACCATAAATACTACTTTAATTGGCGCACCTTGCCGATCCCGAATGGCTGTCTGGGCTGCATTCAAATTGACTTCAAAATTCACCGCAGATCGATCAATACTCACGACCGGAAGCCCCAACGTCTGCGCCAAAATACCATACATGCTAAACGTCGGCCCCGCGACCAAAATACTGCCCGTACCCCCCACACAAGTCGCAATCAGCAGCGATCGCAACAATTCATCCGAACCGTTGCCCACACTAATTTGACTGGGGAGAATGAGATCTGTCAGTCCTGCGGAAGCGGCTACATAGTCAGCGATCTCAGCCTTGAGACAATAGTGACCCCCATCGGGATAGCGGTTGCTCTCAATCGATGCTACCCACGTCTGCGCCAATTTTTGCTTGAGATCGCTCGGCAGATCGTAGGGATTTTCATTTGTATCTACTCGATCGATCTCTACCGCTACAGATTGCCCCGCCGTTCCAGCCGGATGCGGCGTGTATGCTTGTAAGCTGGTAAGTTCGCTCCGAATAAAGGGTAAATGGGTAACGATACTGGGATGCTGCTGGGGGCGAGTAGTAGTCATGATGCGGTGGCACAGCCTCTGGACACGAGATCGGGTTTGAATCACCATCATAGATCGATCGACAACTGAATCGGGTAGATTGGTTACATATTTATGTCGATTTCTCTCTCGGCCGCGATCGCGAAATTAATCTCACCAAGGTATTGACAGCTACCAAAATATCTCGTATATTGATAAATGTCTGAAACAAGCCCCCATCGTCTAGAGGCCTAGGACACCTCCCTTTCACGGAGGCGACAGGGATTCGATTTCCCTTGGGGGTACTTAGACACTAATTTAAAAAAGAGGTTAGACATCAACTTGTCTAACCTCTTTTTGCATGGTTCTCTCAAATATTCCGAGCCTCAGTTTTTCACAATCTTTTCCTAATAACAATTCCCAACTCCTAACTCCCAAACAATGGATGCCGATTTTTTGCATATTCCAGTATTAAGCCAGGAAATAGTCACTGGCTTGGCGGTAAGTGCGGGGGGGTGTTATTTAGATGCCACTGTCGGCGGCGGTGGGCATAGCGAACTAATTTTACAAGCTGCGCCCGATGTCCGGTTGGTGGCGATCGATCGAGATTTACAGGCATTAGATGCCGCCAAACACAGACTCGCACAGTATGGAGATCGAGTCCAATTTTGGCATGGTAACTATGCTGACTACCCAGCGGTGAGACAGCAATTTGATGGCATCATTGCCGATCTCGGTGTCAGTTCGGTGCAATTGGATCTCGCCGAGCGCGGCTTTAGTTTTCGGAATGAAGCACCGCTAGATATGCGGATGGATCGCTCTCAAGGTACTACCGCCGCCGATTTGGTCAACCATACTACCGAGGCCGAATTAGCGCGGATTATCTTTACTTATGGGGAAGAACGGCTCTCGCGCCAAATTGCTCGTGATATCGTTGCCGGACGACCATTTACGACGACGACCCAATTAGCTTATACGATCGGTGGTGCCGTGCCCAAAGCCTACCGCCATGGACGCATCCATCCTGCGACGCGCACGTTTCAAGCACTGCGAATTATGGTCAACCAAGAGCTAAGTTCGCTCGAACAGTTTTTGGCAGTCGCGCCGACATGGTTGCAGCCAGAGGGGAAGATCGGACTGATTAGTTTTCATAGTCTCGAAGACCGGATTGTCAAACATACCCTCAGAACTAATGAAACTTTAAAGGTACTGACCAAAAAGCCGATTATTGCGACCGAAGCTGAATTAGCCGCCAATCCGCGCGCTCGATCGGCTAAATTGAGATGGGCAATGGATCGGTCAAACATTGAGGCCGATGCGCATCGCACTCGTCGCAAATATGGTATTTAGACACAAAAATGGCTGGTAAGAACCTTACCAGCCTGTGAAAGCTTAAACCCCGATTTCCCTTAGTAATGTGAATTTACAGTTAGGTCAGCACTACTAAAAAAGAATTATTAAAATTCAGGTCGCTAGATTTAAAATCCTTTAAATCACGCGGTTTGAATTTATATATGAACTATATCTCACTAGATCGGTCGTGGGCATCAGCCATTTGTATGGAACTTATTACGAGGATTTATCGTCTGCTATCGGATCTAGATCGCGAGGAAATCGCTTAAAACCCCACAGGTCGCAAGTTTGGTGAAAAATTCACGAGTTGATCGTCGCAGCAAACCCTCGGCTTGACACGGTGGAGTCGCAGCCCGACTGATCGCCGATCTTGGCTATTGGTTATCGATCGATGGTCTAAGAGATTTGGCTGAGGGAAGCGATCGCATTATTTGTGCCGATTTCCCTCAAACTATCCTAATTTAGGCGGATTCTGGCTTCGGTACGGAGGCTGGGTGAATCAACAGCTCGGCAGTCGATCTTTTTTCGACCATTTCGCGGGTGATCGTACAGCACGTGAGATCCTTGCGGGATGGTAGTTCGTACATCACGTCGAGCATTAGCTCTTCGACAATTCCCCGCAATGCTCTGGCTCCAGTTTTGCGGCGGTGAGCTTCTTTAGCGATCGCGCGGATGGCGTCGGGATCAAATTCAAGTGTCACATTATCCATGTGTAATAGTTTCTCGTACTGTTTGACTAGGGCACTGCGCGGCTCTGTCAAAATTGAGACGAGGGTATTTTCGTCCAAGGGGTTGAGGGTGGCAATTACGGGCACCCGACCGATAAATTCAGGAATTAGACCGTATTTAACAAGATCTTCAGGTTCCAAATGTTTCATCATATCCGCAGTGCGTTGCTCGCGGTTGATGGTTTCACCTTGTTGGATAAAGCCCATCGACTTTTTTCCCATCCGCTGTTCGATTACCTTCTCTAGGCCGACGAAGGCACCACCACAGATAAACATGATGTTGCTAGTATCGATTTGAATACAGTCTTGATAAGGATGCTTGCGGCCGCCTTGAGGGGGGACGCTGGCGATTGTGCCTTCGAGCATTTTCAGCAGTGCTTGCTGGACGCCTTCGCCTGAGACATCACGAGTGATGGAGGGGTTTTCACTCTTGCGGGCGATTTTATCGATTTCATCGATGTAGATAATTCCCCGCTGGGCTTCTTCGACATCTAGGTCGGCCACTTGTAGCAACCGGAGTAAGATATTTTCGACATCCTCACCCACGTAGCCAGCTTCGGTGAGTGTGGTCGCATCAGCGACGGCAAAGGGTACATCCAAAACTTTGGCCAGGGTTTGGGCGAGCATGGTTTTACCACAGCCTGTCGGCCCGATCAGTAGGATATTCGATTTTTGGAGTTCGACCCCTTCGTCGGTGGCGTTGGCTTTGTGGATGCCATTGACACCAGGAGCAGCATTGTCTGACTGTTGTTCTTTCTCTTGGGTTTTGGCTTGAGCGTAGCTGAGTCGCTTGTAATGGTTATATACGGATACCGAGAGGACTTTTTTGGCTTCATCTTGGCCGATCACATGCTCGTCGAGGTATTTCTTGAGTTCTCGCGGCTTGGGCATCTGGCTGAGATTCATCGGCACCGATTCGCGACGTTTGCGCGGGGGTTCGGCTTTAGTGGGGGGATGAGTGACCGGACCATTGGGATCTAGTAATTCTTCATCGAGGATCTCATTGCACAGCTCTACACATTCATCACAGATATAAACTCCCGGTCCAGCGATTAGCTTCCGAACCTGTTCCTGCGACTTGCCACAAAAAGAACACTTGAGATGAGAGTCATAGTTTTTGGTAGCTGGCATATTAGTGAGCGTGCCTCGTGAAGCAATATTATAGTTGTGATCGATGCTGGAGCGATCGATTAGTTATCGGTTACTGCCTGGGCGTATTTGGAGATCGAGCTTGGCATCGATCTCCGTCCGATTAACTAGCCAGTGGATGATTACGATCGTGCTAACAATTGAAATTATAGATTTAAATCCGTGCGCCGATCGCGAGATCGAGCCTAAATTGGGTAATTTTGGTGCTAGCAAAACTAAATCGTCTCAATTCAAACACGTTCGATAATCTGATCGATCGCGCCGTAAGCGAGAGTTTCGGCGGGAGACATCCAAAAGTCGCGTTCGGTATCTTCAGCAATTTTCTCGATCGACTGTCCGGTATGACTGGCCAGTAGACCATTGAGATGGTTTTTGAGATAGAGAATTTCGCGAGCTTGAATTTCGATATCTACGGCTTGACCTTGTGCGCCACCCAGTGGTTGGTGGATCATGATCCGCGAGTTGGGTAAAGACATGCGTTTGCCTTTGGCACCAGCAGACAATAGAAATGCGCCCATACTCGCAGCTAAACCATAGCAAATTGTCACGACATCGGGGCGGATTTGTTGCATGGTGTCATAAATAGCCATGCCAGCGGTAATCGATCCACCAGGAGAATTGATATGTAATTGAATATCTTTTTCGGGATCTTCAGCTTCGAGAAAGAGCATTTGCGCGACTAGGGTATCGGCGACGCTGTCGTTGACTGCGGTTCCCAAGAAAATCATCCGTTCGCGTAAAAGTCGCGAGTAGATATCAAAAGCGCGTTCGCCAGATCCAGATTGTTCTACCACCATGGGAACCACGTTGGTACCTGCATAGATTTCGCTCTGGCTGTAACTTCTAATCGAACCGTAAGTAGAGTTGGATCCAATCATGGTGGAAGAGGTGTATGAGGGGAAAATAAACTAAGCTGTTGTTACTGGCTCAATGTCATCCAGATAACTGAATTATACCAATCTCTCTACTAAAGTTGTTGTTCCGCTTGATGATCGCAGGTGTGGAAAACATCACTAAAACTCATGTTAAGTCGATCGCTTCAGTAGCCTTCATCGCAATCCGATTGCGTCTGAGCACAAACTATTTAAACGACTTGGGTGTGCGGAATGGGAGCTATCTTACACCATTTTGCACACCCAAATCGGCAATTATTCGGCGACTGCTTCTGCCAAAATATCGATCGCTTCAGCTTCACCAGCAGCAGTTGGCTCGTCTACCTCGGCTGGTTTGAGCGAACCTTCGGGTACCAATTCTACTGTGGCATGGTCTTTGAGCCAAGCGAGGGTTTGCTCTTTTTGAAGATCCTCAGTAATGTAAGCACGCAAGCGATTTTCATCGATATTTTCAC
>NZ_JANNDR010000271.1:0-5997 GCF_031378165.1 Chamaesiphon sp. OTE_75_metabat_556 | reverse complement strand
CTGAAAATTTTCTACTAGTTGACGAAGCATTTGCGACATTTCTTTGACTTGATTTGTCAAAGCTTCTATTTCAACTGTTTGAGAATAACTTGTTTGATTTGAATATTGTGAGTCAAGTTTATGACGCTTTCCTAACCTATCGATAGTGTCCTCAATAAGTGTTGAAGCTGCGCCCAATGAAGAACGTAGATTACCAGACTGGTGAATTGTATATGTCGCCATCGTAACACCAGCTAAATCACTTGGCAGATGTAACTTTGCATTGCGATCGTACACGGCAAATGAGCGATCTCGACCTAAAGCTCCAATAAATAAACCAAGCTCCAGAAGCACATTATCACGAGGAGCCTGTTTAACATTACCTCTTGTTTCGATCAAATCGTCAGGTGTAAGCACTAAAATAGCAAAATCAAATAAGTCCAGGCTCTTAACTAAAGATTCTAAACTTCCTTCCCCTAATCCAAAAATACCTTGGCTCCATATACTCACTTCACAAGCATGATCTAAAAGTACTTGAATATTTTTAGCTACTTTTAATCCTTCAGTTGAGGAACCAATAAAAACCGTTGGACGCTGCTTTTCTGATTGTTTAGACTTATTCACACAAACTTACTAATCCTTGCGTTGAAAACATTTTTCGTTTAAACAGCTTAAATATATCATAACAAATGACATCTGTAAGGAATTGGTAAGAGAAGAATTGATCCTATGGGTATGCACTACACATTTCCCTGTTTTGAAGTCACCTTTCCAGTTCCAGATTTTGCCAACTAGACTACCACCAAAATCCCCAGAGATGTCAAAATGATGGTCTGGAGTCGCCACGACACACTCCCGCACCATACCAAACAACAGCCATGACAGCCTAACCCTCGAAAATCGTTTACACCTTTACCGATGAAGCTCCGGCTTTGGCAACTTATTCATTCTTGCCGATTGTCCAAGCATTTACCAAGACGGCGAATGTGTCGATCGAGCAACTTGCGATCAAAGACCGCGATCGATCATAATTGTGACACAGCCCATGCTCTTAGCTAAATCTTCCAGATGTCCAGAAAGGATGCATTTCATGATGTTGTTCGCCATGCATTAGAAAAAGATGGTTGGACGATTACGCACGATCCTCTCATCCTTCGTTACGAACTAGGCAATCTATACATCGATTTAGGAGCCGAAAAAGTATTTGCAGCAGAGCGTGCCGGACAAAAAATTGCTGTCGAAGTCAAAAGCTTTTTAAAAAACTCTGCCGTCTCAGAATTTCATACTGCATTAGGACAATTCATTAGCTATCGCATTCTCTTGGCAGAACAATACCCTGAATATGTGCTCTACCTGGCGGTGCCGATGGATACATACACTTCTTTTTTTGCCACTCAACTTGCCCAAGGTATTATTCTGAGTCAACAGTTAAAGTTAATTGTCTACAAACCCCAACAAGAGGTGATCGAGCAATGGCTGACTTAATTAAGTATTCCGAAATCGTCCAGAAGCTGCTCGAAGATTATGCCGCTTGGAGCGGTGATGACAAAACAGTTGCTACCGAGCTAATTTTTGACACGGTTAGAGACAGCTATCAATTAGTTCATGTTGGTTGGCAGGACGATCGCCGCATCCATGGTTGTATCTTACATCTTGATATTAGAGACGGGAAAATTTGGCTCCAGCATAATGGTACAGAAAATGATATCGCAGCAGAACTTGTAGAAATGGGCGTTGCCAAGAGTGACATTGTGATTGGTTTTCACTCTCCTTTTAAGCGTCAATTTACCGAATACGCAGTTAGCTAGCTCGTAAAGTTTCTTCTTGCAAAATTTTCCATTTCGCAAACTGCGCTACCACCAAAATCCCTGAAGATGTCAAAATGATGGTTTGGAACGATTCTCCACGGGCGAGGCTACGCCAATGAGCATCGCCAAAGCCACACATCCAGGAAGATATATGACAGCCCAATCCTCGAAAATTATCTACACATTTACCGATGAAGCTCCGGCGTTGGCAACCTACTCATTTTTACCGATCGTCCAAGCATTTACCAAAGCTGCTAATGTGTCGATCGAGACTAGCGATATTTCACTAGCTGGGCGGATTATTGCGGCTTTTCCAGAACGGTTGACACCAGCCCAACAACAACCTGACGATCTGGCAATCTTGGGCGAATTGGCGAAAACACCGGAAGCGAATATTATCAAACTGCCGAATATCAGTGCCTCGACACCCCAATTGACAGCCGCGATCTCAGAATTACAGTCGCAGGGGTACAATCTTCCCGACTACCCAGCCCAACCGCAGAATGAAGCTGAAACAGCGATAAAGGCGCGGTATGCAAAGATCTTGGGGAGTGCGGTGAATCCAGTCTTGCGTGAGGGTAACTCAGATCGAAGAGTTGCCGCCGCTGTCAAACAATATGCCCAAAAGAATCCTCATCGGGTGGGTGCGTGGACGCAAGATTCTAAAACTCATGTCGCTCACATGGAAAGTGGTGATTTTTATGGCAGTGAGCAGTCGGTAGTTATTCAGGATGCGGGTACTGTCAAAATCGAGCTAGTGGCTGCCGATGGATCTGTGACGGTGCTGAAGGAAAAGACGGCGGTGACAGCGGGAGAAATCATCGATGCGTCGGTGATGAGTGTCAAGGTATTGCGGGCTTTTTACGATCAAGAAATCCAAGCTGCAAAATCTGAAAATATTCTCCTCTCGCTCCATGTCAAGGCGACGATGATGAAAATCTCCGATCCGATTTTATTTGGGCACGCGGTCAAGGTTTATTATCAGGATGTGTTTGCGAAATATGCCGATACGTTCGATCGATTGGGGGTGAATGCGAATAATGGGATTGGCGATGTCTATGCCAAGATTCAATCCTTACCTGATGACGAACGTGGCGCGATCGAGTCGGATATTCAAGCAGTTTATACCGATCGTCCCCAATTAGCGATGGTGAATTCCGATAAGGGAATTACCAATCTCCACGTCCCCAGCGATGTGATTATCGATGCGTCGATGGCGGCGGCAATTCGGACTTCTGGCAAGATGTGGGGCGCGGATGGGCAGGCGCACGATATGAAAGCGATGATACCCGATCGCTGTTATGCGACGATCTATCAGGAGTGTATCGAGTTCTGTCAGGAGCAGGGCGCATTTGATGTCACCACGATGGGCAACGTCGCTAACGTGGGTTTAATGGCGCAGAAAGCCGAGGAATACGGTTCTCATGACAAAACCTTTGAAATTCCCACCGATGGCGTGGTGCGCGTTGTTGCTGCCTCTGGCGAGACATTAATGGAACACCATGTCGAAACAGGGGATATCTGGCGGATGTGTCAGACGAAGGATTTACCGATTCAGGATTGGGTGAAATTGTCGGTAAATCGGGCTAGAGCGACAGGTTGTCCGACAATTTTCTGGTTGGATGAGGATCGCGCTCACGATACGAATCTGATTGCCAAGGTGAATGAGTATCTACAACACCATGACACAACGGGGTTGGATCTGCAAATTCTCTCCCCAGTGGCGGCAATGCGGTTTACTTGCCAACAAATCAAAGCGGGTAAAAATGTGATTTCGGTGACGGGAAATGTGTTACGGGATTATCTCACCGATTTATTCCCGATTCTCGAACTGGGTACGAGTTCTAAGATGCTATCGATCGTCCCGCTCCTTGCTGGTGGCGGTTTATTCGAGACGGGAGCAGGTGGTTCGGCACCAAAACACGTCCAACAGTTTGTCATGGAAGGACATCTGCGCTGGGATTCCTTGGGCGAATTTTTAGCTCTAGCAGTAGCTTTGGAAGATTTGGGACAGAAAACCAATAATCCCGACGCGCTCATTTTGGCCGCAACACTCGACAGGGCTAATGGTAAGTATCTAGATAATGGCAAATCGCCAGCCGCCAAAGTTAATGAATTGGACAATCGTGGCAGTCATTTTTATTTAGCCATGTATTGGGCACAAGCATTGGCAGAGCAGGATAAAAATCCCGATCTGAAGGCAAAATTTGGCAAGTTGGCGAAACAATTGAGCGATCGAGAAACCGAGATCGTCGCTGAGTTGAATGGTTCGCAGGGACACTCGATCGATCTTGGTGGTTATTATCATCTCAATGACGAGCAAGCAACTCAGGCCATGCGTCCGAGTACGATGTTTAATAGTGCGATCGCCTTATTGGGTTCAATGTAGTCAAATTTGAATAGAGCCAGATAATCGGTTATCAACCCAACGCCACCAGTCGATCGCGAGTTACCATAGATAAATACAATGCGCTAAGAGCGGAATAAATACATGGTTCAGTCCCAATATTACGGCGGCGACAGCTATTACCGGACACCGCCACCAGATTTACCCTCACTGCTACTCAAAGAGCGGATTGTGTATATGGGTGGGCCATTGGTATCGTCGGATGACTACAAACGACAAATGGGCTACGATCCTACCAAATTGCTGATCGCCCAGTTGTTGTATCTCCAATTTGATAACGCCGACAAACCGATTTACTTCTATATCAACTCCACTGGGACATCTTGGTATACTGGCGACTCGATCGGCTTTGAAACCGAAGCATTTGCAATTTGCGATACCCTCGGCTACATCAAGCCCCCCGTCCATACCATTTGTATCGGCCAAGCAATGGGCACCGCCGCGATGATTCTCGCTGCTGGGACAAAAGGCTGCCGCGCCAGTCTCCCCCACGCCACGATCGTCCTCAATCAACCTCGCAGCGGCGCACAAGGGCAAGCCAGCGATATCCAGATTAGAGCCAAAGAAGTCTTGGACAACAAGACCGCGATCCTCGATATCTTCTCCCACAGTACGGGTCAACCCGCCGAAAAAATCGCCAAAGATACCGATCGGATGCTATACATGACGCCCACCGAAGCCAAAGAATACGGCCTAATCGATATCGTCCTCAACAGCGTCAAAGATCTACCCACTCCTATACCTGCCTTAGTCTAAAGGTCAGTAATCGGCGGGACAGATATTAGAAAGTAGATAGTAACTAGATGGTGGGCACTGCCCACCTGCTGGCACACAACTATCAACTATCAACTATCAACTATCAACTAATTTAACTATGCCTGTCGATCGGATTTTAAACGTACCCTATAACCTTCCTGGCAGTCAGTATTGGCAGTGGATTAATATCTACACGCGGATGAGTCAGGAACGAATTATCTTCCTCAATCAGCCGATTACCGATGGATTGGCCAATAGTATGGTGTCATCGTTGCTGTATCTAGAATCAGTCGATAATACCAAACCAATTTATCTCTATATCAACTCCCTGGGCGATCCTGTTGCCGCTGGGATGGCAGGACAAGAGATCGGGATGATGTCGGTGATGGCTGGCTTGGCGATTTATGACACCATCAAGCACATCAAGTCGGAGGTGTATACCATCTGTCTCGGTCAAGCAATGGGCATTGCCACTCTACTCCTCTCCGCTGGTGCCCCTGGCAAACGCGCCAGTCTGCCCCATGCCTCGATCGGGTTGATGCCAGCTCGTGCTGGTAGTCGCGGCCAAGCCTCGGATATCATCATCAATGCTGCTGAAGTTTTGGCCAAAAAGACCAATATCATCGAAGTATTTGCCGAAAATACCGGTCAATCAACCGAAAAAATTCAGCAAGACAGCGAACGAATGTTCTACATGACTGCCCACGAAGCTCAAGCATACGGCTTGATCGATCGCGTCTTAGAAAGCTCTAAAGAATTGCAGGGAATAGGGGATAGAGGATAGGGGCTAGTAAATTTAATGCTCCCCGCTCCCCGCTCCCCGCTCCCCGCTCTTTACCTCTTTACCCCCACCTCTACCCCCTAAAATCCTATGTCAATCGGCGTTCCTAGCGTTCCCTATCGTTTGCCGGGTAGTTCTAACGAACAATGGATCAATATCTACGATCGCTTATTCCGCGAGCGAATTATCTTCATGTTTGAAGAAGTTGATGCTGGCATGGCCAATGCGATCGTGGCTTATATGCTCTATCTCGACTCGGAAGACTC
>NZ_JANNDR010000243.1:0-13419 GCF_031378165.1 Chamaesiphon sp. OTE_75_metabat_556 | reverse complement strand
GCTAATTTATCTTTGGTAATTGCACCTTCTAAGGAGTGGATCAGGGCATCACCTTTAAAGAGTCGAATCGCTGGAACGCCTTCTACCTTATAAGCTTTGACAGTTACGGGATTAGGATCGATTTCCATTTTGACAACCTTGACTCGATCGCGATAATTGGTAGCAATCCAGTCGATCGAAGGTGAGACTAACCGACAGGGTCCGCACCAGGCCGCCCACAGATACACGAGGACTGGTAAATCTGACTGCAATACTTCGCTCTCAAATTGTGCATCATTAATGACGGTAACGCTACTCACTTTAGATAAACTCCACAAACGATCGTAAGGACATGATTCCCCTCTAGATTAGAGCAAAAGTGGGGCGAGAGGGTAATGAATTCAACTCCGATTCAACCAGATCGCCGTCAACCCAGCGTTATCGGCACCCAGATAATCTTCTTCGAGACTATCGCCAATATGCCATGCCAATTTGGGCGCGCACTCATATTTACGCAGCGCAGCAGCAAAAATTTCGGGTTGGGGTTTGGCGGCACTGACTTCGGTAGAGATTGTCACTGTCGAAAAGTACCGCGCCAAATCTAAAGCTTTAAGCACGGGATGCAGCCGCGAATCAAAGTTAGATAATACCGCCAATTGTACATTTGATCGCTGCCAGATAGTTAACGCTGGAATCACATCTGGGTATACTTCCCACGCGGCAGGAGTAGTGAAATAGGTATATAAGTATTCAAAAAACTCCTCGAAGTCGGTAAATTGCTCGATCGCCCCGACTGCGGTAAATGTCTGCCGATTGATTTCGCGCCACCACTGATATTCACGCATCGGGATCTCAGCCACAAGCACGCCAGGGAAAATACACGGCGGGGAGTTTTTAAAAGCTGTATAGAAGAATCGATCGAGTAATTCCGGTTGGCAATTGACGCCATATTTACTAGCAACTTCACTATAGATACTCCCGACACTATTTCTGACCCCAAATAGTGTGCCTACGGCATCTAAATAGATGACTTTTGGGAGGGGTAACGAACTCGGAATATCTAGCAGTGAAGAGTAATGATGTTGCATTATGGGCAATAGGGAATGGGGAATCGAATGTTCGATCGAGTAATCTAGTGAGCTGCAAACCTACCCTACACACCCGATCGCCTGCTATAGTGATCTACCGATAGCAATAAAATTTTATACCTAAATTTCGATGGAATTAGTAGATGATAAGGCCGTAGTTAAGGAATATTTTAACAATACCGGATTTGAGAGATGGCAGCGGATCTATGGTGATGGCGAGGTAAATAAGGTACAGCTCGACATCCGCACTGGGCACCAACAGACTGTAGACACGCTGCTGGAGTGGTTGGATGCCGATTGTAACCTGGAAGGATTATCCATCTGCGATGCGGGCTGTGGCACGGGGGTGTTGAGCATTCCCCTGGCGGAGCGCAAAGCGATCGTCAGTGCTAGCGATATTTCCGAGAAAATGGTGGGGGAAGGCAAAGAAATCGCCGCCAAAATCTTTGGGAATAATGACAATCCCAGCTTTAGCGTCAGCGATCTCGAAAGCCTTGCTGGTAGCTACCATACAGTGATTTGTTTGGATGTGTTGATTCACTATCCCCAAGAGAAGGCTGGTGAGATGATTTCGCATCTGGCATCGATGGCTGAGTCGCGATTGATTATCAGTTTTGCACCCAAAACTCCTTGTTTTAGTTTGCTCAAAAAGATCGGTAGTTTTTTCCCTGGTGCGAGCAAAGCGACCCGCTCTTATCTCCATAAAGAAGCAGATATCGTCAAAATTTTGGAAGCGCAAGGTTTCACCATCAACCGCAAGGCAACTACGAAGACTCGGTTCTATTTCTCATGGATGCTAGAAGCGGTGAAGGCAGTTGATAGTTGATAGTCGATCGTTAACAATATTATCTATTTTCTAGTACTTGTGTCGATGTCCAAAATTTTACAAACTATATTTAGCTAATTTATATGTCCCAAATATTACTCGATCGATCTACTGTGTCGATCTGGCTGCAGTTTTTGCAGAGTTTGGCTACAAGATGGTTGAAATCGGTGGCGATCGTTACTGCAATCTTAGTTTTTACTTGTCTGTTGTCCAACCCAGCTTTGGCGGGAATTGAAGATGATAAATACGACGGCAATGTGTTTGTACTCTACGCTGGTAACGGGTCGCTAGTTCCGGCAAAAATTTCGCTAGCAGACTCTCTCAAAGCTAATAAGCCAGCTTTGATCGTGTTTTATATCGATGATAGTACTGACTGCAAAAAGTATTCGACGACAATTTCCCAATTGCAAGGTTATTACGGCAAAGCGGCTAGCTTTATTCCGGTAACTGTCGATAGTCTGGCACTAGATAAAAAGTATCCACAGACCGAGGCTGGCTATTACTATGGCGGTACCGTTCCCCAAACTGTAGTTGTCGATAAAAATGGTAAAGTTCGACTCAATGAAGTGGGAGTCATCTCTTTTGAAAAAGTCGATGATGCCATGCGTAACGTCTTCGATCTGTTACCCCGAAAAGACTCGGTCGAACTCAAGCGACGGAGTTTTAATGAGTTTAATAGCGAACTATCACAGTAACTCAATAGACGGATATCCTTGGTAACTTGGAACCGAAAATTGCTATTAATTACGAATTTACCACTCCACTCCAGACTAAAGAAAAATCCAAAGGTGATATCCGGTGATATCCGGTGATATCCGTAGATCGGTATCGATACACTTCGCTGCTAACAGTTAGCCAGAGACCTCTATTCTCTGGCTATTTTTTGCCTCGAATGTATTTTTGATCGACAACTCAAGTTAGGAGCGGTTTTCGAGTTGGCGATCGCCAGCAAAATGTCAGCCAATGCAACATTGATGAAGTTTAAATTGTAGCGGTTCAGCCATTAGTCTAAATCTTTACAAAGCCAAGAGATTTTGTATCGTAAAATACACAGCTATTAAGGTATAAAGATTAATATCTCATCCAGATAATCGCGTGTGAAGGGTAAATTTAAGTTATATGGCAAATCAGTTTGGGCGACGGAGATTCATTGTTTTGGGTGGTGCTGGCATTGCCGGAACGATGCTGCTCAAGGCCTGTAGTAATCCAGCATCCACTCCCACAGCCAGCCCGAGCACGGCACCAGCCGCAGATGGCAAGGGCGGGATTAAGGTCGGGGTGATGTACTCCACCACTGGTTCGATCGCGATCGTCGAAAAATCATTACAAGATGCAACCTTCCTGGCGATCGATCAAATTAATGAAGGTACTGGCCCTTGGAAAGGGAAAAAGGGTATTAATGGTCAAATGCTGGAAAAAGTAGTCGTCAACCCTGACTCCAACTGGGATTTGTACAACCAAATGTCAAAGCGACTGATCGATGAAGACAAGGTTGTCTGCGTCCTCGGTTGCTACACTTCAGCTAGTCGCAAATCAGTCTTACCAGTGTTTGAAGAGAAAGATAGATTACTCTACTACCCTGTTTACTACGAGGGAAATGAATGTAGCTCGAACGTTTTCTACACTGGCGCAGCACCGAATCAACAAATCACCGACTCGATTCCTTACTGCATCAAAAACTTTGGTAAAAAAGGCTTCTTTATTGGATCTGATTATATCTATCCTAAAGAAAGTAATCGGATTGCCAAAGCTGAATTAGTCAACGGTGGCGGTACGGTTGTCGGCGATGAATATGCGGCACTGGGGACGACGGAATTTATCACAATTATCAACAAGATCAAGCAAGCTAAACCCAATTTCATCTTGAGTAATCTCGTTGGTGATAGTATTCCCGCCTTTTACAAGCAGCTTAAGGATGCCGGCATCACTTCCAAACAGATTCCGATCATGGCATTTCCAACCACAGAAGAGGAAATTCAGGCGATGGGGCCAGAGTTTGCCGAAGGACACTTCAGTAGTTTTAACTACTTCCAAACCGTCGATACGCCCGAAAATAAGGCATTTGTCGAACAATTCAAGGCTAAATTTGGCCCAGATCGCGTTACCAATGGGGTGATGGAAGCAGCCTATATCCAAACATTTTTCATGGCACAGGCAATGGAAAAATGCGCTAAAGAGAAAAAAGAATTTACTACTGCCAATCTGCGCGAAGCAACTAGAGGGCAAGAGTTCAAGGCTCCGCAGGGCACTGTCAAATCCGATCCTGACAACTATCATACCTACCTATATTCCAGAATTGGGAAGTGGAATGCCGATGGACAAGCCGAAATTGTCTTCGCAACTAAGGCTGCGGTCAAACCGATTCCCTGGAGTCAAGCACTTTATAAGGGTCGGGTTTGCGTTCACAAGACACCAGATACTCGCGCCAACTCGATCGTTGAAACCAAGAAACCAATTCCAGTTGCCTTCTTAGATAAGCCCTAAACTGCTCGTAATTAATAATCTCTGATTTTGATAATCAGAGATTATGCATTAATTTAGCATTTATAAAATACACCACGATTCAGGTCGGGAAATATGAACGTTTTGCCATTTAATGCCATCTCTTCGTTAATATACTTGGCGCAAGCCAGCCCGTCGGAAAAAGCGATCGATCCAGTTGCAATTACCAATCAGCTCTTAAATGGGGTGGGGATTGTCGGCATTCTACTATTGACCGGTTTGGGACTGGCAATTACGTTTGGGGTGATGCGGATTATTAATCTCGCGCATGGTGAATTCATCATGCTCGGCGCATATACAACATTCGTGCTGCAAAGTAATTTCAAAATGGATTTGTTGATGACAATTCCATTTTCCTTTTTATTCACAGCCCTAGTTGGCGCGCTGGTAGAAGTGACGATCGTGCGGCGACTATATGGACGTGCGATCGAAACTCTACTAGCGACGTGGGGACTGAGTATCGTGCTCCAAGGAATCGTCAAGCTGATCTTCACCGCTCAACTCAAGTACGTCAAGGCACCGCCATATATTCGTGGTAACTGGACGCCATTTACAATTGGCGGACAAGCGATCGAGATCTCTTACTACCGCTTATTTATCATCTTTATGGCACTGCTATTGCTGGGGATTACCGCGTATTTACTCTACGGTACTACCTTGGGTAGAGAAGTCCGCGCTGTTACTCAAAATCGCGAAATGGCCAAGTGTCTGGGCGTAAATACCAGCCTAGTCGATATGCTGACATTTGCTTATGGTTGCGGACTAGCCGGAGTAGCTGGAACAACGATCGCTTCGCTCAAAAGTGTCGCGCCACCGATGGGACAAGATTACCTCGTAGATGCCTGGATGACAGTGGTGACGGGAGGAGTGGATAAGTTAGTGGGCGTATTGGCAGGTGCTGTATTGATTGGCGAATCAAATGCCGCGATCGCATATCTACTCAACGATCCTACCGCTAGAGTCATAGTTTTAGCTGCGGTAATCGTGCTAATTCGGTTCCGTCCAGAAGGTCTATTTACCGTTCAAAAACGCGGTTAAAGTTTTTACCCAGATATTTTTGTCGATCGGAACTAATTTAATGGAGGTTTCAAAATGGCACAAGTAATCGGTCAAATTCAACAGTCGAACTTTATCCCCAAGAAATGGCAGCTCATAAATTTAGCAGCTTTACTAATTTTTATCGTATTTCCATTTGTAGCTGGCACATTTCAGACTAACTTAATGGCAAAATTGCTATTGTTTGGCACATTGGGTGTCTCGCTCGATTTGGTATGGGGATTTACCGGGATTCTGAGTTTTGCCCATGGGGTATTTTTTACGTTGGGTGGATATGCGATGGCATATTATCTCAAGCTGAACTTATCCGCTACTGCTAATAATTATGGCGGCACTGTCCCAGATTTTATGGTCTGGAATGGCTTAAAAGAGTTACCTTGGTTTATTGCACCTTTGCAATCTTTCCCAGTGGCGATCGTGGCAATGGTCGCAATTCCCGCAGGTTTTGCTTATGCCATTGGCTGGTTTATTTTTCGGTCTAAAGTTAGTGGTGTTTATATCACCGTAATTACGCTGGCGATCGCGTCAGCACTGACCACTTTCTTTGTCAGTCAGCAAGCATATACAGGTGGCACCAATGGAATTACCGATGTCTCGAAGCTGATTTTATTTGGTCTAGTTGTCCCCCCAATTGGGATCTATTTTATCATTCTTACTTTTGCAACTTTGACGATCGCGGGGAGTTGGTGGTTGACAAAATCCAACTTTGGATTGATTCTCCGCTCGATTAAAGAGAACGAGCAGCGGATTTCTTATCTTGGCTATGATGTTGCCAGTTTCAAGATTTTTATTTGGACGCTATCTGCGGCAATTGCGGGGATTGCTGGGGGGTTATTCGTGCCGCTCAACAATTTTATTTCACCAGTTTATCTAGGAGTAGCTTTTGGAACTCAGATTGTAATCTGGGTGGCTGTCGGCGGACGCGGCACCTTATTTGGGCCAGTCATTGCGGCGATTTTACTAGGACAGATCCAGAATTCAGTCGATCGAATTACCCAAGATTGGCAACTGATTGTTGGTGTAATTCTGATGCTAGTCGTGCTATTTCTACCGGATGGATTGATGAGCTTATTACCGAAGCAGCTAATGGGGAGTAATAATCCTAATAAATTAGAGCGCATGTGATAGTTTGCTTCTTTGCTCCACAATCTCATAATTTTAAAGCCAAATATTTACGACTAATTTAGCTATCGAATATCTATTCATCAATTAATACAATAACATTTGAAAATATAGGTATGATGAATTCGGAAGCAGCTGTTTTATCGGTAAAAGACCTCAAAGTAGTCTTTGCTGGTTTCAAAGCATTGAAAGGCATCGATTTAGATGTGGGTACTAATGAAATTGTGACGATCATTGGCCCCAATGGTGCTGGGAAGAGTACCTTGCTCGATGCGATCGTCGGGAAATCTCCGGTAGCTTCGGGACATGTATATTACAAAGGTCAGGATATTACCAATAAAAATTCCTATGATATTGCTCGAATGGGCATCGGTCGCAAATTTCAAAATCCTAATGTTTATAACGATCTGTCAGTATTCGATAACCTGTTACTAGCACTCAAAGGTACGCATGGGGTATTTGCCTCCATCAAAGCTAAACTGACAGCGGCCAAGAAAGACAAGATTGTCGATGTACTCGATCGCATCGGGTTGTTAGCACAAGGCTATGCGAAGGTATCTTCACTCTCCCACGGTCAAAAACAGTGGGTCGAGATTGGGATGGTACTCGCGCAAGATCCCGCAGTGGTGTTGCTAGACGAACCAACGGCGGGGATGACTCCCGATGAAACCTATGCCACTGGAGAGATTATTAAAACCATCGCGGCAAATCATTCTGTGGTGGTGATCGAGCATGATATGGAGTTTGTCAAACAAATCGCCCAACGGATTGTGGTGCTCCACCAAGGTGAAAAGTTGACCGAAGGCTCGGTCGCCGAAGTGCAATCAAATCCCAAAGTAATTGAAGTATATTTAGGACGCGAACAAATCGATGCTGCTTGAACTAAACGATGTCACTGTTTCTTACGGCCAGACACCCGTGTTATTTGGCGTCAATATGGCCGTCAACCAAGGCGATATTGCCTGCATCCTCGGTCGGAATGGGGTGGGCAAAACTACGCTGTTACGGAGCGTGATTGGCTTAAATAAAGCGATCTCTGGCAATATCATCTTCGATCTGCAAAATATTACGCGGTTGCCGATCTTTAAGCGCGCCCGTGCGGGGATTGCGTATATTCCCCAAGGTCGAGAAGTTATTCCCTATTTATCAGTTTTAGATAACCTCAAACTGGGGATGTCGGCAGGAAAACAGAAATCCAGCAAAATTCCCCATGAGATTTTTGAGTTTTTTCCGATGCTCAAACAGCATCTCAACCGTCAAGGTGGTTTACTTAGTGGCGGACAACAGCAGCAACTGGCAATCGCGCGGGGCTTGATGAGCAATCCGAAGATTATGCTCTTAGACGAACCAACAGAGGGGATTCAGCCGTCGATCGTCCAGGAAATCGAGGAAACGCTCAAACGGATCAACCAGGAAAAAGGGATTACCTTAATCGTCGTCGAACAAAAGGTGGATTTTGTGCGCCAGCTCGCGCAAAAGTTCTTCATCATGGAAAAAGGGATCGTGGTAGCAGATGGCGAAACGCCAGAGTTGACTGACGATTTAGTGCATAAGTATTTGGCTGTGTAGATGAGGAGTCAATTTGCGCCGTTAAATCGACATTGTGGGGTCGATTTAACGGCGCAAATACTTTGCTATCTAGATTTGAGTTAGCTTACAGCCGATCGATCGCCGCAGCTCAGTCGCCAATAAACTCCCGAATAAAAGCTGGTGAGATCGCACTTGAGGTTACGACTTTTAACTCAAGGGGCTTTCGTTTGGCAGATCTACTGTTATATTTGACGTAGATTATTAGTCTATCTCCAAATAATGAGCAAACAGCATATTTTAGTTACGGGTGGAGCCGGATTCATTGGCTCCAACTTTGTGTCGCTAGTCATTAATTCTACCGATTTAATAGTTATCAATCTAGACAAGTTGACCTATGCGGGAAACTTAGCCACTGTCGAGCAGTTTCAGCAGAGTGATCGCCATATTTTTGTCAAAGGCGATATCGGCGATCGTCAACTCATCGACAGTTTACTCGCGCAATATCAACCCCAATCCATTGTCAATTTTGCCGCTGAAACTCATGTCGATCGGTCGATCGATAGTCCGGCTAGCTTTATCGAAACCAATGTTAATGGTACTTTTAATCTATTAGAATCCGCGCGTCAATATTGGCGGAAATTGAGCGATGCCGATCGCGAACAGTTCCGCTTTTTACACATCTCTACTGATGAAGTATTTGGTTCGCTCTCGCCCGATGAGCCAGCCTTTACCGAACTGACACCCTACACGCCTAATAGCCCTTACTCAGCATCTAAAGCGAGTTCCGACCATTTAGTGCGGTCTTACTTCCACACTTACGGTCTGCCCACCTTAATCACCAATTGTTCCAATAATTACGGCCCTTATCAGTTCCCCGAAAAACTGATTCCGCTGATGATTCTCAATGCTTGCGCTGGTAAACCTTTACCAGTTTATGGCGACGGTCAAAATGTCCGCGACTGGCTGTATGTCGAAGACCACTGCCACGCAATCGCCCTCGTCCTCAACAAAGGTATCCCTGGCGAAACATATAATGTCGGTGGGAATGCCGAACGCGATAATATGTGGCTGGTCGATCGCTTATGTGCGATCCTCGACGAGTTATGCCCAGATTCACCGCACTGTCCCCACAAACAACTCGTTGAATTCGTCCGCGACAGACCTGGGCACGATCGCCGCTATGCGATCGACTTTAGCAAACTCCACGACCAACTCGGCTGGCAACCTCAAGAAGATATCGAATCTGGCTTGCGGCGCACCGTCCAATGGTACCTAGACAATCAGGATTGGTGTCAGACAGTCACAACTACCAATAACTATCAGCAACAACGATTGGGAGTGGAAGCATGAAAGGGATTATTTTAGCTGGTGGCTCTGGCACGCGATTGTACCCTTTGACACGGGTAATTTCCAAGCAATTGATGCCAATCTATGACAAGCCGATGATTTATTATCCCTTGTCTACCTTGATGCTGGCGGGCATTCAGGAAATCCTGATTATTTCCACCCCCCACGATCTGCCCTTATTTGAAGAATTACTAGGCGACGGATCGCAGATTGGTTTATCGATTAGTTATGCTGCCCAGCCCCAACCCGAAGGACTCGCCCAAGCCTTTATTATCGGCAAAAAATTTGTCGGCAATGATGCCGTTGCCCTAGTTTTAGGCGATAACATTTTTTATGGTGACAGTTTGAGCGTTAGTCTCCAGCAAGCCGCCCAGTTGACCGAAGGTGCGATGGTGTTTGGTTACTATGTCAGCGATCCGGCTCGCTATGGCGTGGTCGAATTTAACGATCTAGGTGCGGCTATTTCGATCGAGGAAAAGCCGCTCGAACCTAAGTCTAATTATGCCGTGACTGGCTTGTATTTCTATGACAATCAAGTCATCGATATCGCTCACCATATCGCTCCATCCGAGCGGGGCGAGCTAGAGATCACCAGCGTCAATCAAAAATACCTAGACATGGGGCAACTCAAAGTCGATAAACTCAGTCGCGGTACCGCGTGGTTGGATACGGGTACCCATCATAGCTTGCTCCAAGCCTCGGTGTTTGTCGAAACGATCGAACAACGCCAAGGCTTGAAAATTGCTTGTATTGAAGAAGTCGCCTTTCGGATGGGCTACATCGAAGCCGACAGGTTAGCGGCGATCGGTCAGACGATGGCGAAAAACGCTTACGGTCAATATTTACTCAAATTAGCCATAGAAGGAAGATAGTCTGGTCATGGAAATTTTTCAAACTGCCCTTCCCGAAGTCATCGTCTTTGCCCCGCCAGTATTTAGCGATAGTCGCGGCTACTTCTTGGAAACTTACCAACAACAAAAGTATGCCGAAATCGGCATTCCCCATCCCTTCGTCCAGGACAATCAATCCTATTCGACCAAGCACGTCCTGCGGGGCTTGCATTTCCAACTCAAGCACCCCCAAGGCAAATTAGTCCGCGTTACCCAAGGAGAGGTCTTTGATGTTGCTGTCGATATCCGCCGCAATTCTCCCACTTTTGGGAAATGGCATGGGGAAATCTTATCGGCTGAGAATAAAAAGCAGATGTATATTCCCGAAAATTTTGCCCACGGGTTTTGCGTACTGAGCGATAGTGCCGAGTTTTTATACAAGTGTACGGATTTTTATGTACCTGGGGATGAGGCCGGTTTGATCTGGAACGATCCTCAGCTCGCGATCGATTGGCCGATCGACACACCGATCTTATCGGCCAAAGACGCGATTTTACCCAAGGTTGATGCCATTATGGATCTGTTACCATCTGGCAAATAACTGCCCCAAACTTGAGTCCCAAGCGGGTAGCTGCACGCCAAATTCAGCTAAGACCTGGCGATTATCCAAGACCGAGTAAGCCGGACGTTGGGCGGGGGTGGGATAATCGCTAGCGGGAATCGGGATGATGTCTTTGACCAGGAGCGGTCGATCGGGAAATTGCATGCGATACCGATCAACAATCTCACTGGCAAACCCGTGCCAACTGGTCTTGCCAGCAGCGGAAAGATTGTATATGCCCCTGACATCTGACAAGTCGCGCTCGCCGCAGCGAGCGAGAATTTGCGATGTGGCGATCGCGATCGATTTGCTCCAAGTGGGTGCCCCGACTTGATCGGTAACGATTTTTAGTTCCGATCTTTCGGCAGCAAGACGTAGAATGGTCAGCAAAAAGTTTTTACCGCGATTGCCATAGACCCAAGTCGTCCGCAAGATTAAATGCGCACAATCAGCTTGGATAATGGCCTGTTCGCCAGCAAGTTTACTCGCGCCGTACACTCCTAAAGGATTGGGGGTGTCTGTTTCCAGATAGGGACTAGTCTTCGTCCCGTCAAATACATACTCCGTCGAGTAATGGACGAGCAACGCACGGGACTCACGCGCTAGTTCGGCCAAAATTCCTGGCGCAGTCGCGTTAATCGCATGACAAAGTTCTGGCTCTTGCTCGGCTTTGTCCACCGCTGTATAGGCAGCAGCATTGACAATAATCTGCGGCTGCAACGCGCGGACGCGCTCCTGAATCCGATCTGGGTGGGCTAAATCCAACTCTTGAGATCCCCAGACGGTTACGTGTCCTAACGTGGCTAGGGCGACTTGTAACTCCCAGGCAACTTGACCCTGTTGACCCAGGATTAAAATTTTGTTCATACTGTCACGACCTCAAAACGATTGTCACTCGATTTTAGACTAAAACTGTCAGCTTACTAATCTTTTAAAAGTAAGTGCGCAAAAGTGCAAGCAAATCAGTAATTGTACCGAGATGAGAACTCAATTACGTTGGGTATAATTAAGGAATAAACTGAACTTTTGAACTGAGTGTGACCCACATCACTGTCGATCTACTTGTCATAACTAAATGTCGGATTTAACTGTCTTAAAAAATGTATTTGCTAATCTCTGTCGCGGGGGTGCAGTAGCATTATCAATGTTATTGCTACCCCCATTTTTAGCAAGAATTTTAACGAAGGATGCCTATGGTTCGTGGTTGTTAATTTTACAATTAAGTACTTACGTGGGTCTTTTGGATCTGGGGATTCAGACAGTGATCGGTAGATTTGTCGCTCACTATAACGAGCTAGGTGACATTAAAAAACGCGATAGTATTATCAGCAGCGCGATTGTAATTTTGACTGGATCGGGATCGATCGCGATCGTCGCCATCGGTGCCCTAGCTTGGCAATTGCCGCACCTATTTCCAGATATGCCAGCAGCCTTACAGCAGGATTCCCAATTAGCCCTCTTGTGGGTGGGGGGCACGCTGGCTGTCGCCTTGCCTTTTTCGGTGTTTGGTGCCGTTTTTATTGGGTTACAGCGTTATGATATCCCAGCTTGGATTATTGGCAGCACCAAGCTCTTAGCAGGGGTGCTAGTCGTCCTCGCCGCTCACTCCAGTCATAGTATTGTGATGATGGCGGTGATGGTCGGTATTACCAACTTAGCAGCAGGATTTTGGCAATATATCGCCTATCGCAAGATTGCCGCTGGCTATCATCTCTCGCTGCAACTCATCTCGAAAAAATCCGTTATTGAAGTTGCCGAATCCTGCCTATCGCTATCGGTTTCTACCTTAGGTTTGTTGATAGTCAGCGGTCTCGATACTACCATTATCGGGTTTTTTGATTATAAATCGATCCCGTATTACGCATTAGCTGCGACCTTAACCAATTTCGTCTTCGGGATTTCGATCTCGATTCTCAATACCGTCATTCCCGTTGCTTCTTCCATTGGGGCGCGAAATGAACCGGAAAGTTTGGGCAAACTATTAGTATCCACAACTCGCTACGCAGTTGCCTTGCTAATTGCGACGAATCTCCCGTTGATCTTAGTATCAAAAACTGTGATTACGCTGTGGGTTGGTGCAGATTATGCAGTGCAGACCAGTCACTTATTCGAGCTATTAGTTGCTGCTAATTTCGTGCGCCAAGTCGGGGGACCTTATTTTTCGATCGCGATCGGCTGTGGCGAACACCGCAAGGTGATTCTGTCTCCATTACTCGAAGCTGCTACCAACTTGTTCTTTAGTATCTTGTTGACAGCCAGAATCGGTGCAGACGGTGTCGCCATCGGCACCTTTATGGGTGGGTTAGTGAGTGTGTCGATGCATTTGGCCTACAATCTCCCTCGCACCAAGAAAATCTTGGTCGCCAATCCCATGTCCTTAATTGTGACGATCTTTAAGCCCGTGCTCTTGGTAGTCGTCCCCACAATTTTATTATTTGCCATCAATAATCAGTATGGCAATACCACTAATATGCTGTGGAACATCATTACAGCAGCGATCGTAACGGCGATCGGGTGGTTCGTATTATGGAAATATAT
>NZ_JANNDR010000149.1:0-1637 GCF_031378165.1 Chamaesiphon sp. OTE_75_metabat_556 | reverse complement strand
AATATGTCCCCAGACTTGATGCGCCAAGCAGTCGCAATCATTAGAACCGCCAATCCTCGCATCAAAATCGAAGCATCGGGAAATATTACCCTGACGACGATTCGCCAAGTTGCCGAAACTGGCGTGGATTATATTTCTACTAGCGCGCCGATTACCCGATCTCCCTGGCTGGATCTGAGTATGCGGATTGCAACTTCTTAGCAATTATTGCAATTCAAAAATTTTGTCACCTCAGTTGCTCCGACAGGAGCAACTGAGGTGACATTTAAGTCGTCATAATGGGTGAAAGAAACTAGATCGGCAATCGGAAAATAAAATGCCAGAATTACAAACTGAATTCCTGTTCTCGCTCAAACTAATAATTGCTCCACCAATAGACATCGGACAGACCCCTGCTGGTCATCGTACGATCTTTATGATTGCGTCGGGAAGTTTTCAAGGTTCTAAACTTAAAGGAGATGTAGTCCCAATGTCTGGTGGCGACTACGCAACGATCCGAGCAGATGGCTCGATTGCGCTCGATGTTCGGGTGAGTCTCAAGACAGATGATGGTGCGCTCATATTCATGACCTATTTTGGTCGAATAGTAGCTTCGCCGGAAAACTTTGGCTATGCCCTGGATTTCGAGAAACCAGACGATCCACAAGGTGCAAACAAGTATTACTTCAGGACTAACCCACTATTTGAAACGGGAGACGAACGTTATGCCTGGCTTAATCAGATCGTGGCGGTTGCCAAAGGGCGCACAGGTGATGGTGGCGTAATCTATGAAGTTTTCGAGGTAAAGTAAGCATTCTGGAAACAGTTAACAATCAAGACATGATGGATTAAATTAGAATTAATTTCTTGAGATCCCTTAGTTAGTTTGGTCGCTAGGTAAGGGACTTCTATTTTAAGGGTTCGATCAATTATATTGAAAGATAACGAGCTATTTTACTAAGTCACCTGTCATGGGCAAAACCGTATTCATCACTGGCGCATCTACAGGCATTGGTAGAGCGACAGCCCAACTATTTCAGCAGCAGGGTTGGAATGTAGTCGCCACGATGCGATCGCCCGAAAAATCGCCCGAACTCGCCAACCTGCCGAATGTACTGTGTTTGCCATTGGATGTCACGCAGGTAGATACGATTCATGCGGCGAGCGATCAGGCGATCGCTCATTTTGGATCGATCGATGTCCTCATCAATAACGCAGGTTACGCGCTAATCGGTGCCTTTGAAGCCTGTGAGATGGCTGATATTCGCGGTCAATTTGAAACCAATGTATTTGGACTGATGGAAGTCACGCGGGCGATCTTGCCGCATTTTCGGCAGCGGCAGCAAGGTGTGGTGGTGAATGTCGCTTCAATCGGCGGACGGATGACATTCCCGATTTATAGTCCCTATCACGCTACCAAATGGGCGGTCGATGGCTTTTCCGAATCCTTACAATACGAATTGCGCCAGTTTAATATCAAGGTCAAAATTATCGAACCAGGTGCGATTAAGACAGATTTCTACGGTCGATCGATTAATGTCGCCAAAAAAGCCGGATTGACTGCCTATGACGACTATATTGATCGGACTCTACCCCAGATGGATAAAGCTGGTGCAAATGGTTCGCCGCCATCAGTCACCGCTCAAGCCATCTATAAA
>NZ_JANNDR010000090.1:0-1686 GCF_031378165.1 Chamaesiphon sp. OTE_75_metabat_556 | reverse complement strand
GATCGTCGATACGCCACCATTGCTAGTATCACCAGATGGGATGAATCTCGGGCAAATGACCGATGGTATTCTGACGATCGATCTCAATGAATAAAATCGATCGTCAAGTTCAGTTAATAATCTTGAGGATTGCAAATCGCTAATTAGCTTCGAGCTGCTAGCCACTCAATGACTTGCTGTCCTAAATTGACATTGTTCAATCGATCGATCTCGCGAATACCCGTGGGACTAGTGACATTTACCTCTGTCAAATAACCGCCGATGACATCAATACCGACAAAATACAAACCAGCGGCTTGCAATTTCGGCGCAATTTCGGCACACATTTGATACTCAGTATCGGTAATATCTACCTGGGCACTGCGACCGCCGACGGCCATATTACCGCGAAACTCTTTGCCAGTGGGAATCCGATTGACAGCACCTAACGGCTTACCGTCAAGTACGATAATCCGCTTGTCACCGTCCTTGGCTGCGGGCAGAAATTTCTGAATCATCAGTGGTTCGCGATTTCGCCCCGTGCTGACTTCAATTAGGGAATTAAAATTGCGATCGTCTGGAGTCAGAAATAAAATGCCTTCGCCACCCTTACCACCCAAGGGTTTTAAGACTGCTGCCCCGTGAGTTTCCACAAACTGCCGAATCACTTCTTTATCGCGCGAGACAATCGTGTCAGTCATCCACTGGGCAAATTGCAGGGCGAACATCTTCTCATTTGCCGCTCGCAATCCCGCCGGACTATTGACGACCAGCGTTTTGGCCGGATCGATACAGTCGAGAATATAAGTCGTGTACAGATACGGCACATCTACGGGTGGATCTGTGCGCATGAAGACGGCATTCATTTCTTCCAAAGGTTGGAATACTACATCACCGAGCTGATACCAGTCCGCCTGCGCCACCCAGCGGCCATCTAGCAGCTTTACGGGCGTAAGTTTAACTGGTTGCAGATATCCCCAGGCTCGACCGCCGACGACGCTTAATTTTTCGGCCTGGGTAATATAAACCTGATGTCCCAGTCGATCGGCCGCTTCCATCAAGGCTACGCTAGTATCGTGGGTCGGATCTAGTTTGGCGATCGGGTCGATAATAAATGTTAGTTTCATCAGATCGGGCGTGAGGGGACAAGTAGCTCTCTAGCTGAAATTTTAGGTGTTATTGCCACCCCTCGGCAAGATTTACTTTTAGCAAAAAATTCAGGATGGGATGTGTAGGTTGGGTATTGCAATGCGAAATCCAACCTACAGGGCTACAGGGCTATAAAAATATTTGAGATAATTTCTTGCGATAAAACCTCATTTCATCTTGACATGAGCAAATGCAAGATACAACAACTACTATCATAATTAATACAATTACAGTGAGTATTATTTGCGAGGCTTTTATTCCAAAATATGCCATCGCAATAAAAGAGCACAAAGAAAAAGCTGAACGAACTACCACTAAATTTGAATTTAAATTTACTTCTAAATGAACTGAGGTACCCGATTGTACAGCCTCAAACCAACCATTAATAATGGTCATCGATTGTCCACTTCCGTCAACGCGACAAAGACTAAAATTATCTGAAGATACTCCTCCACAAAGCCTAACTCGATTGGAACGAATTCTAAATAGCAAAGGCATAGCCTCAACTTGCTGAGTTAGCTTATCACAAGCTATGGCAATAGAATCTTGTGTCTGAAT
>NZ_JANNDR010000056.1:0-1822 GCF_031378165.1 Chamaesiphon sp. OTE_75_metabat_556 | reverse complement strand
ACTTAAGGTTAACCGTTAAAATCCATAGCCCTCTCTCTCCAAAGATAGAGACAAGGGAAAAACAGTAAAGAATGTTACTTATCTTCATCAAAAGAGACTGTACGATACTCATGACTTATCAGGGCTTGATTCCGTGGATCGTAGGCATTTTTCGACCATCTAAATCATCAAGTATTGACAATTGAAAAATCCTCTCTTTCTATTGACATAGATTGTAATAAAAAAGCGATGATTATATCTATCTAAAGGTTGATTCATTCATAAGCTATCTTCCGGTATAAGTAGAGCATGTAAATTGCAGGAGCCACAGGCCGATTACAGATTAATTCCTAATTCAAAGGTCAGTGATGGCAACCGCAACAGACTTCAAAGACTATTACGTCACATTAGGCTTGAGCAAAACTGCCACTCCTGAAGAAATTAAGCGGACATATCGCAAAATGGCACGGAAGTGCCACCCTGATCTGAATCCTGGTGACAAAGAAGCAGAAACAAAATTCAAAGATCTTAACGAAGCCAATGAAGTACTATCTGATCCTGAGAAACGACAGAAGTATGACCAGTTTGGTCAACATTGGAACCAACCGGGTTATAGTGAACCGCCGCCCAGTAGAAATAGTGGTTCCAATGTAGATTTTGATCAACACGGCGACTTCAATTCTTTTATTAACGATTTACTAGGTCGATCCTCAAGAGCTGCTTCAGCAGGATCTTCTCAGAATCGAACTGGCAATTTTAACGATTTTGGCGGCGGATTTCGATCTCAAGCACCCTCCCCAGATACCGAGGCGGCGATCGCACTCACCTTCTTAGAAGCATTTCAGGGAGTTCAACAGCGACTACTACTCAACGATGAAAAAATTAACGTCCGTATTCCTGCTGGTGCCAAACCGGGCAGTCGCATTAAGCTAGAGGGCAAAGGTAGTCCTAGTCCATTTTCTCAACAGCGTGGAGATTTATATCTCACGATCGAGCTACGGCCTCATTCCTTTTTTAAATTTGATGGTGATAACCTAATTTGTGATATTCCAATTCGCCCAGATGAAGCAGTTCTAGGAGCTGAAATTACCATCCCAACTCCTGATGGCAATGTAAAAATCAAAGTCCCCAAAGGCACCAAATCGGGGCAATCTCTGCGATTGCGCGGTAAGGGCTGGACATTACCCAAAGGGGGACGAGGAGATTTATATGCCAAGCTCCAAATTGTGACACCACAAGATCTGAATTTGATCGAGCAAGAATGCTACGAAAAGATCCAAACAAACACCAGCTTTAATCCCCGCGCCCATTTAGAGGATATTAAGTTATGAGTTCTTCCACAATAGTAGTTGTATCTGCTGATGAACAGCTTTACACCTTTGAATATGCCGCATCAGTTACTGAGACTTCGATCGCCGTAGTACAGGTTTATATTCACTTGGGAATTATTGAACCGATCAGGGATTTACTAAACTCCCGTGAAATTGCCCGAATAGCTCAAATTCGGCGGCTACGTCAAGACTTAGGATTGAATATTACCGGAGCTGCCATGGTGCTTGATATGGCTCAAGAAATTGCTCAATTACGGGCGCAGCTTAAGGCGCATCAATCGTTTGGGCATTGGTAGCGATCTCTATTCACCAAATCGATATGCTATTGATTGCTATGACTGGTATCATGTTGGTGATCATTTTGATCCTAGTGAATTTAGTAGTTAAACTTACATTTTTTACCAAGACTTGGTGATCCAAAGATCGAAACATAACAAAAATTGAAGATATATCCTCACAAGTTCCTCATTCTATTTTTGTAGTCTAAAACATAATCGATATTCTCTTCATCT
>NZ_JANNDR010000054.1:0-29345 GCF_031378165.1 Chamaesiphon sp. OTE_75_metabat_556 | reverse complement strand
ATGACTTTGTGGGTGGGGAGATAGGGGGCGAGATGTGCCATCACGCCGATCGGCCCCATGCCTGGGCCGCCGCCACCGTGGGGGATGCAGAAGGTTTTGTGGAGGTTGAGGTGACAGACATCTGCGCCGAAGTCACCAGGGCGACATAAACCGACTTGGGCGTTGAGGTTGGCACCGTCCATGTAGACTTGGCCGCCGTGCTCGTGAACGATCGAGCAAATCTCGACAATTCCCTCTTCAAATACGCCGTGGGTGGAGGGATATGTCACCATTAAGGCGGCTAATTTGTCCGCATGTTTGGTAGCTTTGGCGCGGAGATCTTCGATATCGATGTTGCCATCATCATCACACGCGATCGGCACTACTTGCATTCCCGCCATGACTGCGCTGGCGGGGTTTGTACCGTGGGCGGATTGAGGGATCAGGCAGACGTTGCGATCGATATCGCCGCGTTGGTGGTGATATTCGCGGATGACTAAGAGTCCGGCATATTCACCTTGGGAACCCGCATTGGGTTGGAGAGAGATCGCATCAAAGCCCGTAATTTCGGCTAACCAGCGTTCGAGGTCGTCAAATAGGATTTGATACCCTTGGGCTTGTTCGACGGGGGCGAAGGGGTGAATTTGCCCGAATTCAGCCCAAGTTACAGGTACCATCTCGGAGGTGGCGTTGAGTTTCATCGTGCAGGAACCGAGGGGAATCATCGCCTGCGCGAGGGATAAATCCTTGGATTGCAAGCGGGTGATGTAACGCAGTAGCTCGTTTTCAGAGTGATAATTTTTAAAAACTGGGTGAGTCAGGTACTCAGAGGTACGCTCTAGGGTTGAGGTTTGGATACTGGAAGTTGAGCTACTCGTTTCGATTTCGGAGCAGGTGAAATCGGGAGCTTTGTCACCAGCGAAAATTCGCCATAAGTCCATCACATCCGCAGGGGTGGTGGTTTCGTCGATCGAGATCCCAATGTGATTTAGATCGATCGATCTCAAGTTAATTTGTTGGGATTTTGCTCGCTCTAAGATTTCAGCAGCATTTCCAGTTACTTTGATATGAAGCGTATCGAAATAGGGTGCATTACCGATCGAGTAACCTAATTTAGTTAAGCCAGTGGCGAGGGTAGTAGTCAGATTATGAATGCGGGTGGCGATCGATTTCAAACCTTCTGCACCATGATAAACCGCATACATGCCCGCCATAATTGCCAGCAGAACTTGGGCGGTACAAATATTACTCGTAGCTTTATCGCGGCGGATATGTTGTTCGCGGGTTTGGAGTGCTAATCGGAGCGCGGTTTTACCGCGTTTATCTTTGGATACTCCTACTAATCGACCAGGGATTTGGCGTTTGTAGGCATCTTTGGTCGCAAAATAGGCAGCATGTGGCCCACCATAACCTAATGGTACCCCGAAACGTTGCGTATTTCCGACGACGATATCCGCGCCGAATTCTCCAGGTGGTTTTAATAACGTGAGGCTGAGTAAATCGGCGGCGACGGTGACGATCGCACCTGCTTTGTGGGCTTGTTCAATCACGTCTTGATAATCATAAACAGCTCCATCGGTGGCGGGATACTGTAACAACATCCCAAATATTTCTTGGCTGAAATCAATGTTTTTGTGATCGCCAATTACGACTTCAATGCCTAATGGAATCGCACGGGTTTTAATTACGTCAATCGTTTGGGGATGACAAGCTTCAGACACCCAGAAAGTATTAAACTTCGTCTTCTGAATGCCATAACTCATGCTCATGGCTTCCGCTGCTGCTGTCCCTTCATCTAATAGCGAGGCATTGGCGATCGCCATCCCCGTCAGATCCATAATTACGGTCTGATAATTGAGTAAAGCTTCGAGTCTGCCTTGGGAAATCTCTGGTTGGTATGGTGTGTATTGAGTGTACCAGCCAGGATTCTCGAGGATATTTCTTTGAATGACTGTCGGGGTGATACAATTCGCATAACCCATACCGATATAAGAGCGAAAAACTTGATTTTTAGCTGCAATTTGTTTGAGTTTATTAAGGACAGCATATTCACTGTGAACTGTCTCAATTGCCAATGGTTGCTGAGATTTAATTGCGGCTGGTACCGTCCGATCGATCAACTCCGCTAGACTAGCTACACCCAATATATTTAACATTCGATCGATATCTGTCGATCTTGGCCCGATATGTCGCCCGATAAACTCCGCATCTGCCCCAGAATTGGCTGCGGTAGCACTAGCGATGTCAACTGCCTGAGTAAACCGAGGTGGAGATTGGGTCATAGATGTCGAGGTAGAGAGGAATACTGTATATAAATGTAAAGGATTTAGCTGAATTTTGGCACTAACGATCTTGCGGAGCGTATCGACAGCCGGCGATCTCTAAGCACCCTCGACTTTAACGCGATAATCGGTTGCTGAGAGCGTAGCGTCGATTTCGCTCGGATCTGTGGCTTGGATTTCCAGGAGCCAGCCAGTAGTATAAGGATCGGTACTAATGATTTCTGGGGTATCGATCGCCGCATCATTGCGTTTAATTACTTTGCCACTAATTGGGGCTTTGAGATCTTCGACAGCTTTAACAGATTCGATCGTCCCAAAGGCACTACCTTTGACAATCTCATCACCCACTTCTGGCAGATCGACAAAGACAATATCACCCAACTGATCGACGGCAAAGGCACTGACACCAACTTTAGCGACAGTCGCGGTTAATTCTACGTACTCATGTGAATCTGTATAACGTAAATTATCAGGATATTCTAAGCTCATCTTGCGTGCCCTCGATCGACTTTAAGCTCTAGCATAGCGATTTATGTGTCACTCGGATAGCTGGGGAGCTAGGAAGGAGATTCGACGTGAAAGAGAAGTAGTTTACAATGGAGTTGTGGCAGGAATTTTCGATCTAGTCAGGCATCTTCAAAAACAGTCTGGCTCTGGATCGAGTTCGATCGAGCCAATATGGATTGTTTTTTAGTTGGGATTTGATTTGGAGATACACAATGTCTGAAGAGCGTTTCGACAGGCTCGATAGCCAACTAGCACAAGTTATTGATTCTATTGCTACGATGCAGCAGAATATGACTACGATGCAACAGAATATGACTGTCATGCAGCAGAATATGGCTACTAAGCAAGATTTAGCTGTCGTCGAACAAAAAGTCTCTGGTATCGAACAGAAAGTCTCTGGTATCGAACAAAAAGTCTCTGGTATCGAACAAAAAGTCTCTGGTATCGAACAAAAAGTCTCTGGTATCGAACAGAAAGTCTCTGGTATCGAACAAAAAGTCTCTGGTATCGAACAGAAAGTATCCGCCCTGGAAAATAATATCGATGCCGCACGGGAAGATATCAGTGCATTACGTCGTCGAGTTGAAAGTAATGAAGGAACGTTAATAATCGCTATCCGCGAAGGATTTCGCAGTCAAGAAGATGGGATAAACGATCTAAATTACGATCTATCGGTTAATGAGCGGAAAACTCGACGATTAACTCGTCGGGTTACGCGGTTAGAACGCCAAAATCTTGACGATTAGCAACGGATGCTAGTATCTAACGCAAATTCTTTTTGCCAAGTGATGCCCTCTAGTTTAGGTGCAAATTTTTTGCACCAAGAAGATCGATTTTTATCCAAAGTTTTTAACAGATTATGACCTGTGTCTTGTTGTTCTGAGGCATTAATCAAAGATTGCAAGAGACCGATGGTCAATAGCTTTACTAACCCTCGTTGAGGATCTTCATCGATGACAAGCTTTGGATCGATCTTTGTGGGATGTAGATTCAATGATTTTATGCTATTCCAAACCAGGAATCGATCGCCGTCAACTGCCGATCCACCGATTTCGGATCGATCGATTGAGACTACGCCAGATCTTGTAGGTATATAAGTCGATCGCTTTTTGAATGTCAATATTCAGACACGAGTAGGGTAGAACTACGCTAAATCTCGTAGGCGTGAAAGTTGATCGCTTTTGGGATGGTAATATTCAGACATATCGGACATTTTTGTTAAAAATGAAAAATTACCTGTTGCCAACTGCGATTTTTGGATCGATCGCTTTAGTTAGCTACACATTACCAGCGGTGGCACTATCCCCGATCGAGGTACAGCGGATTGCCAAGCAAACTACCGTGCGGATTGCGGGTTGCAGTATCGGCTCTGGTGTCATCCTCCGCAAAAATGGCAATACCTATACTGTCTTGACGGTAGCTCATGCTGTCAAAACTAGCGGCTGCGAGATCGTCACCCCCGATGATGCCAAATATCGAGTTACCCAAGTCAAAACTTTTCCCAACAAAATCGATCTGGCGATCGCTACCTTTACCAGCGATAAAAACTATTCTGTCGCGAAACTCATCGACAATTCCGATCGAATCGAAGCGGCTGAAAATATTTACGTATCGGGTTTTCCATTATCTAGTGCTATCAAATCTTCGGTGTTTACCTTTGTCAAAGGGGATATCATTGCCAATCCCCCGACTCAGCAACAAGGCAAAGGTTATTCGCTGATTTATAGCAATAATACGTTGCCAGGGCACAGTGGTGGCCCTGTCTGGAATGAGCAAGGCGAAGTTATCGCCATCCACGGGCAAGGCGATATTGTCGGTACCAAGTTGACTGAAACTATCAATCGCGACGTTAGAGTCAAGACTGGCTACAATCTGGGGATTACCGTCAATACCTTTACTAAGCTAGCCACAACGGCTGGTATCCCTGGTTATGCTCCGACAAGGGTAGCAACTCGATCGAAACCAGTTGATGATCTGATCGCCAGTGCGATCGTCAAAGAGAGCAAGGGTGACTACAAAGGAATGCTCGCTGATATGGATCGGGCAATCTTTCTAGATTCCCAAAATGGGCGGCTGTATTACACCCGTGGGGTAGCTAAGTCGATGCTAGGCAATCGCGATGCGATCGCCGACTACAACCAATCCATCTCATTCGCGCCCAATGAAGCTTCCGCTTATAACAATCGCGGCGTGACTAAATCCGATCTGGGCGATAAAAAAGGCGCAATCGCCGATTTCGATCGAGCAATCTCCCTAGATGCTAATGATGCCAAACCTTACTATAATCGTGGGAATGCTAGAGCGCAGCTAAATTCACCGAAAACCGCACTGGTAGACTTCGATCAGGCGATCTCCCTCAATCCCAGTTTAGCCCCAGCGTATCTGAGTCGCGGTACCACCAAGTCAATGCTCGGCGATACCAAGGGCGAATTGGCGGACTTCAACAAAGCGATCACCCTCGATCCGAATTATACCGCCGCTCACTACAATCTCGGTCTGGCCAAATCCACCTTGGGCGACAAAAAAGGCGCGATCGAGAGCTTCAACCGCGCAATCGTCCTCAATCCCAAAGATGCCAAACCTTACAGCGATCGCGGCAATGCTAAGTCTGATGCGGGGGACAATCAAGGCGCGATCGAAGACTATAATCGATCGATCTCACTCGATCCGAATAACGCCAAAGCTTATGCCAATCGCGGGTTAGTTAAGTCGAAAATGGGCGATAAAAAAGGTGCAATCTTGGACTTGAAAAAAGCGGCAAATCGCTTCCAACGGCAACGGCAAACAGCTAGTTACCGCAGAGTCCTCGCTGAGATCCAACGGATTGGTTCATAATCGATACAATGGACGAATCGATCTCAATTGCATTACAAAAACTCGCGCGCGGTGACTATCAAGGGATGTTGGCGGTGATGGATCGGGCGATCTCGATCGATCCCTCTAACCCGCGCTCATATTCGTTGCGAGGGGTTGCCAAGTCTGGTTTAGCCGATCGACAAGGGGCGTTAACCGATCACAACCGATCGATCGCCATCAATCCCCATGACTCCCGCTCTTACAACAATCGCGGGATTGTCAAAGCCGATTTGGGCGATAAAAAAGGTGCGATCGATGATTACAATCATGCGATTGAGATCGATCCTCATCTCGCTGTGGCATATATCAATCGGGGCAATGCCAAATCCGATCTAGGTGATAAACAAGGCGCAATCCAGGATTATACCCGCGCTATTGCGATGAATTCGAGTCTAGCCGTAGCATATATCAATCGTGGTAATGCCAAGTCCGATTTGGGGGAAAAGCAAGGCGCGATCGCTGATTATAGCTATGCAATCTCGATCGATCCACTCCACCCACCCACCTACAACAATCGTGGGATTGCCAAATCGGCATTAGGCGATCGTCAAGGGGAAATCGACGACTACGATCGCGCCATTGAACTCGATCCTGACTATATTGATGCTTACAACAATCGGGGATTTGCTAAATATAAATTAGGCGACAGAAAAGGCGCACTGGCAGATTGTAACGCAGCGATCGCGATCGATCCCCACTACGCACCACCTTACAATAGTCGCGGTTTAGTCAAGTCAGCATTAGGCGATAAACAAGGCGCACTTGAAGATCTCCGCACCGCCGCCGCCCTCTATCAGCAAGCCGGACAACTCGCCGACTACCAATCTGTCAGAATCTCGATCGAACGCCTCCGCTTTTAAACTATCACTCTCAACTCCCAACTCCCAACTTAATCAGATTTACCCACAATGCTGCCAGAAGATCGTAGAATGTCGATCGGCAAGATCGGCAGATGTAATGAAGAAGAAAAACCTGGCAGTCCTATTCGGTGGTAGATCCGTCGAGCACGAAATCTCCGTCATCACAGCACTTCAACTGATAAACGTCATCGACGTCACCCAGTACGAGATTATCCCCGTCTATATCGCCCAAACCGGACGCTGGTATGTGGGTGACAATCTGCTAGCCAAAAGTTTCTATCGTCGCCTCCCCAGTTCCCTCTCTGAAGCCCAAGAAGTCGCGCTATTGCCCGTCGCTGGCAGCAAAGGACTCACCTACCTCAATTCCCGCCGGAATGACATTCTGCCGATCGATATTTATTTCCTCGCCTTCCACGGCACCTTCGGTGAAGATGGCTGCATCCAGGGGATGCTAGAGATGGCAGATGCGACTTATACCGGCTGCGGCGTGCTACCTGCGGCACTAGGGATGAATAAGTATCAGTGTAAGATGATGCTCAAAGCTGCTGGTATCCCAGTTTTACCTGCGGCATTAGTCGATCGTCGGGATGCTCAAAAAAGCCTGGAAGCCGTGCGGGAACAGATATTTGCCACGCCAGGATTGGAGCAATTGCCGTTATTTGTCAAACCATGCAATCTGGGTTCGAGTATCGGCATTGGCGTCGCCACAGACGAGCGGACGTTGAATGCTTGCTTGGTCAATACCTTCCGCTACGATAGTCACGCGATCGTCGAACCCTGTATCAAAGATATCGTCGAAGTCAATGTCTCCGTCTTAGATGACGATGAAATCGTCGCATCAGTAATCGAGATGCCCGTCTCCCTCAGCGGCGTCCTCACCTTTGAAGAGAAGTATTTGCGCGATGACGGTGGCAAAAAGACTGGCGGTAACGAATCCCAAGGGATGGCGAGTTTGTCCCGGATCATCGACCCCCAAGACCTCAATCCCGAACTCAAACAAGCCGCGCTCGACTATGCGAAACAGGCTTTCAAAGTCCTCGGCTGTTCGGGTGTATCGCGGATCGACTTTATCATCGATGCTAGTTGCGACAAACTCTATTTCAACGAGATTAATACGCTCCCAGGTTCGCTGTCTTTTTATCTCTGGGTAAAATCCAATCCACCGTTGGTTTATACGGAGTTATTGAATCGGATCATTCGCCAAGCGGAGAAACGCCAAGTAACGAAGCTTGCGCTCAAGCGTCAAGAGGGAATGCGAGCATTATTTAAGTAATTGAAGATCGATCTCTATTAGACAGGAAGTGTTATCTTCATTCGGTTGAATCTTAGATGACAGTTTTGAGCATTCAAATATTTTTAAAGATTATTTGTAGTCATCATATCGATCGAAAATATTCATCCATTGTCAGTCGATCGTAATCCAATAACCAGTCATTAAATTCAGTATAGATCTGTGGTAGCAAATCTTTATTATTACCAATAATATCCATGCCGCGATCGTCGTAAGGATGAAATAAAATCTGGCGATCGAGACTGAGTAAATACAAACTACAACTATTGCGAGGTCTAATTCCCAATTCATTTGCAAGTGTGCCCCAGAGGAAAATATCGATTTGGCTTAGTTCGATATCGAAGCAGATAAAAGTTCTAATTAAATCCCAATCTTCTTCAAATATATGTGGTTCCTGATGTTGCCAAATTTCTGCTGTCTTGGGAATAGTAATGCCACACTCGCGGAGATTGCGAAAAATAGATAAATTGCCGACTAGTCGAGAACTTCCATAAAAGCCTAGACAGACAGTAACGGCTTGCAGCCCTTCAAACCCAAAGTCAATAATTGCTTTCGATCGCTCATACGCCCGCAAAAACATTTTAATGTAAGTTTCGCCGCCTGAAAGTTCTACCCGCAAGCTATGGGAATGGCGATAGAAAAGTCCATGTGAAAGAGCTTGTTCTCCAAATACTTGCAAGATTTTGAATCGATAAGTATTTGGCTCGATCGAGCTATTAAAAGTCATTGGTATTCTATAGAACTAAATCGACAATCAACGGATAATGGTCGGAGCCGATATCTTTACCAATCCGATTATTCGATACTTTCAGCTTGGATGTTATCGAACAATGGTCGATCGGGATTTGTAATAGTGGTAAATTAGTCGGTCATAAAGCTTGAATGCCAAATCCTTGACGGGTATTGCGGAGCTTGGCTCGATCGATAAATTTGCGATAATAAGGCGACCACATCGACATATTTAAATCTCCCATGACGATCTCTTCATTGCCTTAGAATAATTAGAATGCCTAAGCAGCGACTTGTTGACTGAATTCGAGTACCATTTGTCGCGCCCAAAGATCCGCAGCTAAAATATCATCTAAACTGGGCGTGAGATTAAAATCGGTGCGGTGTTTGTCACAGACTTTTTCGATGACTTTGGGAATATCGAGAAAGTGAATCTTTTCAGCTAAAAAGAGAGCTACAGCTTGCTCGTTAGCTGCATTTAGTACCGCTGGCATCGAGCCGCCAGCTATACCCGCAGCATAGGCGAGATCGATACAAGGATATTTAACTCGATCGGGTGCTCTAAAGGTCAGATCGCCAGCTTTGACGAGATCGAATTTTTCCCAGTTGGTGGGGAGTCGATCGGGCCAGGACATCGCATATAGTAGTGGCAGGCGCATATCCGGCCAACCTAATTGCGCTAAGACTGAGGTATCCTGAACTTCGATTAGCGAGTGGATGATACTTTGGGGATGGACGACGATCTCGATATTGTCATAATCCACACCAAATAAATAATGCGCCTCAATCACCTCTAAACCCTTGTTCATCAGGGTGGCAGAGTCGATCGTGATTTTTTGTCCCATCGACCAATTGGGGTGCTTGAGGGCGTCAGAAATCGTCACTGAGGCTAATTTTTCGGCAGGGAGATCGCGGAAGGCACCACCAGAAGCGGTGAGGATAATCCGGCGCAAGCCACCAGCCGGAACGCCTTGCAAACATTGGAAGATCGCAGAATGTTCGGAGTCAGCGGGGAGTAATTTGACTCCATGTTTCTCGACTAAAGGTAATACGACGGGGCCGCCAGCGATTAGGGTTTCTTTATTCGCCAGGGCGATATCTTTACCGGCTTTAATAGCCGCGATCGTCGGTAAGAGTCCCGCACAGCCGACAATTCCAGTGACGACACTTTGAGCGTCACCATAGCCCGCGACTTCGATCGTCCCTGCTGCGCCAGCGACAATAATGGGGCGATAATCTAAATCGGCGATCGCGTCTTTGAACTCAGTTAACTTGGCTTCATTCCCAATCGCTACAATTTCTGGGCGAAACTGCCGCACTTGTCGAGCTAATAACTCGACGTTGCTACCCGCAGCCAGTCCGACAATCCGAAATTTATCGGGATGATGTTCGACGATATCCAGGGTTTGAGTCCCGATCGAGCCAGTAGAACCAAGTAAAGTAATCGCTTTCACAATTTATGTTGCCGATCTTTATAAGATTTTGCTAATCTCTTCATTTTACGGCGTTCGGGGATCGATCGTTTAGGAAACTTGATAGTTTTGGATTTTCTCGGCTAATCTTTTAGCCAGAAAGGGACTTGCAGATTGTAAGCGAGTATGAATTTTGATCGCTTCATCCCGATATCTATGGATTTTGGAACTGTCCCAATGGATTGGTGGTGGTTGGAGATTAGTAATCCGATCAGCTAATTTTACCATCCAAATCTCTGGTGGTTGGCTGATGATGCGATCGAGACTGTCTGCTAATTGTTGAGATTTCTCTAGATCGGGATTTTTGCTCAAAGCTGCTACGCCGTCGGCAACTTTGGAGCCAAACATGGATTCGATCTGTGCGTAGGTAGTGTCGGTATCTTCGATCGTATCGTGGAGCAAGGCACAGGCAACTGCCAGATCGCCATCATGCCCAGTTTCGGCACTCAGTGCGGCGAGAATTTCCATACTCACCAAGTTCAAATGCAATAGGTACGGCAAATCAGAACTAGGGATAAGTTGTCCCCGATGCGCTTGTGCGGCAAATCGGCAAGCTTTGATATATAGTTCTCGATCCCAGTTAGATGCCATTATCGCTTTAGAAGGGAGATGATTCCAAAATTTTCCATAATGTATCGACAACTTTATTGCCCCAAATTACCGATAGCGTTCCACACAAAGTAATAAACACTACCGAAATTGCGATCTGAATGGGTGCGATCCCTGGCGTGAAATAAGTAAAGTATAAGTAGGCGATCGTGACGAATATCAGTCCAAGTGCGGCACCTTTGAGAAACTGGATCGCAATCTTCGTTAGAGGAGCAAGTTTTGACTCAGGATAGTTAGATTTCATATTAAAACTCTCTAATACTTGCCACTAATTATACTCTTAGTTCACTTTTGGATTCGATCTCAATTGTCGATCGGTTGCGATTCGATACCCTTCTAAATTACGCGATCGCAAACTCCTTCGGATTTCGATCGCGGCGATGATTGAAGGGAATTGACGTACCTTATCCATAAATTCGCCTCGATCTATCGTGTCGCAAACTCCTTCGGATTTTGGTCGCGGCGATGATTAAATGGAATGGGTACACCTTGAGCCTCACCGACTAGTGCCGCAGTTGCTTCCAAAGCTGCTCTGAGCCGCTTGGCGGCATAAATCGACATATCGCGGGGGACATTGATCCGATCGCGGATATAGCGCAAAGCCGCATCCGATCCTGACGGTGGTATACAACCGCCTTCAGTCATCATATTTGTCAGCGCACAGCGCAAGGCTTCGTCTACCAATCGATCGGCGGCCGGATTGACGCGAATTAGATTAGCATGATGCTTGACTGTGCGGTAGAGAGCTTCAGCTCGTGCAGATTCCGGCTCAGGAAACATCACATCTGGCAAGCCATTCCAATCGCCATTATCCACTCGCGCTTTATTGATTAGCATCTGGGGTGCGCCGTTTTCCCAGCAGCCGCCCATTTGGGGTGGCAAATCGTGGACGTGAGTATGAAAATCGCTTTGAGTCCCGCGATAAGTTGCGCGGCTTTCCATCGCGTCAAACCAGGCTGCAAAACGCGGGTTTTCCTCGCGCAGGGAATAGCCTTTGTAATAGTACAAGCTGGCATTCATCCGCTCGACATAGGGCGTAAAAATGACATCAGCGGTGCTGAATTTATCTAAAAAGTAAGCTCCAGCAGTACTAGCCAAAGCCTTTTCCACCATTGCTACTACGCTGACAAACTGCTCGCGATTGTACTGTTCCTCACGCGCCGAATTGGCCGGACGACACAGCCAATTGCACCAAGCGCGAAACAGCAGTCGTTCCAACTGTCGCAGCGGAATAACTATAGAGTCAGTCATGCCATAAGCTAGACTACCAAAGGCTTGTTCTAATGCGATTAAAATATCATCGCTTTCGGTGATGATGCGTCCGTCTAGTTCTACGGCTGGGAGCATTCCCGATGGGACTTTCCGTTTGTACCAGCTCTCTTTTTCTCCATAGCAAAACATGGTAACTTTTTCGATCCGGTAGGGAATTTGTTTTTCTTCCAACCACAGCCAGATCTTTTGACAGTAGGGGCACCAGGCATGGTTGTCGCGGTAGAGGGTGACTCGCACATCAGCTTCGGGGTGTCCGAATAACCGCAAGCGCGCTTGCGCGTTGGTGACACCATTAATCGGATCGGCTGGCGTGAATTGGGACTCTGCCAGATCGGCTAGTTCTTGCCAGCTCAAGGGGTTCGTACTCATTTCGCGCGTTGCCAGTTAGTTATTCTGAGCTGTTGGGGACTGAATGGACATCCGATGTCGATCGACACTGCAACAGCTCTTTTCTAGGATAACAGCAAAAATCAGCTACATCGATCGGCGCGACTCGATCGAGCAGTAGCATTCAGGGTAGGGACGATTGATCGTCCCTACCCTGAATTTTAAATAATTTGATTGCTTCAAGGCACCAAAACTGTTGATCGTTTCATGACGCTTTGATAACTTGCTGAGGTAAGAGTGTTGAAGTTGCACTCACCGTTCGGGGCAAACTAGAGCCGAGGATCGATTGAGCCAGGAGCTGCCGATAGAGATCGCTCAGTTGGATGGCTACACCCGTCCAACTAAAGTTTTCCTGTACCCGCGTTGAGGCTTGGCGGCGGATTTTCCGCGCCCAGACTTCATCAGTCAAGATCCGACCGATCGCCCGAGCAAATTCACTCACATCTTGAGGCGTTACTAGTAAGCCAGTTTCCTCAGAAATAACCGTGAATTTCAACCCACCCACATTCGACGCGACGACGGGGGTACCACACGCCATTGCTTCGATCGCGACTAAGCCAAAAGGTTCGTAGTGGCTGGGAATCACACAGACATCCGCTGCCGTATAGTACAGTGCTAATCGATCGTGTCCGACCATTCCCACAAAATCAGTATTGGCAGCTAAATCTAACTCACTCACGATCTCCTCGATCCGCCGCCGTTCGGCACCATCTGCCTCTTGGGGATCGCTACCACCCACGATTAAGAGTTTTAAGTTCTGCGGATTGATTTCTTCACCTTGTGTTAGTTGTGTCCGTAGTTCCCCAGTCGCGCGGACAAGGGTTTCGATCCCTTTACGTTTGTCAAAACGGCCAACGTATAGAACGACTTTCTCTTTGGTACCGATGCCTAATTGTTTGCGGGCATCGGCTTTGGAGATCGGGCGAAACGTACTGACATCGGTACCGCAAGGAATGACGTCGATTTTACCAATCCGCGAGACTAGTGTTTCTAAGTCATCTAGTTCTTGCGGACTGGTAGCAACGACACAGTGAGCCTGTTCGAGAATTTGTTTTTCGACGGCTAATCGGGTCTGAGCGATCGCCGGAATATCACTCACTGACTGATATTTCACAGCACCAAGCGAATGGTAGGTATGGATCAGTTGGATATTTTGGCGGCGTTGGAGTTCCATCCCGACCCAACCAGACATCCAATAGTTGGTATGCGCCAAGGGATAATTCGTCCCTTCTTGTTGTTGGAATTTTTGCAGCGCATCGACGAAGGCGGGCATGTATTGAAACAGCTCGTCGCGGGGAATATAAGCCTCTGGCCCCGCCGTCAGTCGGATCGTCCGACAATGGGGTGCATGTTGGACGATCGTCGCATCGTAAGGGCTGCTCTTGCGAGTAAACATATCGACTTGCCAGCCGAGTTTGGCGAGGGCTTCACCAACTTGGCGGACGTAGACATTTTGACCGCCAGCGGCATCTTTACCAATTTCGGCGGCAGGATCGCCATGTTCGGAGATTAAGGCGATCGCTTGGCGAGTGGGAATCTTGCTGCGCGCGGCAGCAAATGGTTGGTGAGGTTGTGTTACGGGTGAATTATTGCTAATAGTTGTCGGGAATTTTCCGGTTGACATATCTGCACCTCGCTAAAGAATTGATATTTATCATCTGGGTTGGTGTGACACCGTAGCGGTCGCACCAACCTAAATTGTTACTACCTTGGCAATTGTTTTCTCACACTCGAACAAGTAACAGTCGATCGCTCAGTTGGCAATGAGTGGTGGCAAGCCCGCCACCACTCATTGCCACCACCCGCTGCTGTTGCCAGCGAGATCGACCTATTTGGCACTCACCAAATGCCCATTGCGGGCAAATTTTGCTTCCAAAATTTGTTGGTAAACGGCTTCATAACCAGCGGCCATTTGCTCGACGCCAAATCGCCGAGCAACGTACTCCCGACAGGCCGCTCTGGAGAGAGCGGGCACTTTGGCGACAGCCTCGATACATTCGGCCACAGTATTGCAGATATAACCGCTGACCCCGTCAGCCACGACTTCTGGTACCGAACCGAGATTCATCGCAATTACCGGGGTGCCTGCGGCCATCGATTCGATCATTACTAGTCCGAAAGGTTCGCGCCAAGTAATCGGAAATAAAGTCACAAACGCACGACCCATCAAATCGTTCTTCATCAAGTGATCCGCTTCACCCAAGAACTGAATCAACTCGCCGTCGATCTGCGGCTTAATCTGTTCTTCAAAGTACTGCACATCAAATGGATCGACCTTACCCGCCATTTTCAAGGGAATACCTGTAGCTTTGGCAATCTCGATCGCCAGATGCGGCCCTTTTTCTGGTGAGATTCTGCCTAAAAAAGCCATATAAGCAGGTTCATCCGCCACGGGAAAGAACTGGTGGGCACTGACGTTGATACTGTTATAGACAGTGGCAATGTGGTTGAGACCCAGTCTAGCCTCCCGTTGGGCATTGGAAATGCTCACGTAAGGCTGGGATTTGGCATGGGCAAACATTTTTTCATTGTCTGGGGTAAAAATGCCATGCAAGGTATGGACTGTTGGTGTCTGAGTCAACTTGCTATAAGGTAAGGCGACACAGCCCATGTGAGAGTGAATTAGATCGAATTCTCCGGATCGTTCGTAGACATTGGCGAGTTGGAGCATTTCATAAATGCTTGGCTCTTTGATGGATGCATCCAACCGCAATGCTTGCGGATGAATTGATTCTAATTTCGCAGACGTGATCGAATCTCCAGATGCAAATAGAGTGACCTCATGCCCTCTGGCAACCAACTCATCTGTCAATAGTCCGACGATCAATTCTATCCCCCCATATGTTGGTGGGGGTACTCTTTCCCATAAAGGTGCAATTTGAGCAATTTTCATTATTATTCTCCTGAAAGATTTGTGACTACTAGTGAATAGGAATTGTCAAACTAACCAGATCTATCAAGATTTAGAGATCGCTATTTCTGTAGTTAAAGACGGCCTATTCCGCGCTAGTAATTCACAAATAATGTCTTAAATAAGTCGATCTTAAAACATTCAAGGCGTTGCTGAGCAACAACCTCACACATTATCAGCAGGCCATTCGGCTTGCGTGTTTTTTTGTAAATATCTCTAAATCTTAGACGGTGGTTTTTAACTATTCCATTTATCTTAATAAAGTCTTTATGATTTGGCTGTTTCAACAATTCTCCTTACAATAGTGAAATCTGGTGTTTAAATCGATCCTATAATGTAGCTTGGACGACAAATATTTTTCAAATTTGGTATTCTTTGACTGACCGCAATTGACTTCAGATGCTCCTCCGTTTTTTGGTTCAAAGTATTATTTAATACACTAGAATCTCCCGATCTTCCTGGCACTCTCCGGCAGCGATCGACAGCAATTCAAACTGAATATTTACTGCTATAAATACCAGCATGACTGCACAATCGCGGCCGAGTTATGACAAATTATGCAGCTTTGTTGCTGTCTAAAATTTGCGCTGCAACAGTAAGTAAATCGACACCTATCTATACCTAATCACATGTCTCGCCGACAGCGGAACTACCAGAAGGATGATATTGGCAACTTGCAGCGGCATCGATCCAATCCGATCGCCAAAATCTCGATCTGATTTGTGAACTGGAGGCGATCTCCAGCACCGTCAACCAAAAAATCTCAATTCGCCCCTTGACACAAACCCAGCTACCTATGATATATTTGGAAGTGTTATAGCAGTGGGGTGTCGCCAAGTGGTAAGGCATCTGGTTTTGGTCCAGACATTCCGAGGTTCGAATCCTTGCACCCCAGTTAAAGTCACAGCCATAATAGCGCGGTCAGAGACGAGCATATCTCTCTTTGGCCGCTTGCTACGTTAGTCAAAGGAATAACAACTGTATGAATGCTGCGCGAATTCTCGCCCTCGATTTCGATGGGGTAATCTGCGATGGGATGGCAGAGTATTGGCAGACGGCATGGCGAACTTACACACAAGTGTGGCAACTAGATCGGTTGGAGCCATCGCCAGGTGTTGCTGAAAAATTTCGGGAGTTGCGTCCGCTGATTGAAGTCGGCTGGGAAATGCCTGTGTTAATTAGAGCATTAACTCTGGGTATTTCTACAGAGCGGATGCAGAGTTCGTGGCAGCGGATCCGCGATCGCATCTTGGCCGATGGTCGGCTCAGTGGCGTCAAAGTCAGTCAACAACTAGATTCAGTCCGGGATAGTTGGATTCAACAAGACCCAGGCAGTTGGTTGCGGTTGCATCAATTTTATCCAGGTGTTGTCGATCTGCTCAAAGATCTGCCCAACCGTAAAATTCAGCCAGTAATTATCACCACTAAAGAAAGTCGGTTTGTGACTCAATTGCTCGCAGAGCAAGGGGTCGAACTAGCTAGTGAATTTGTGTGGGGTAAAGAACTCAAACGGAGCAAGACAGACAGTCTCAAACAACTCCTCGATCGTGGTACCAAAAAGCCCCCGACAGTGTGGTTTGTCGAAGATCGACTCAGTACCCTTGCGAAAATAGCCACTCAACCAGAACTAGAGGCTGTCAAGCTGTATTTGGCAGAGTGGGGTTATAACACTGCAGCAGAGCGGGAAGCGGCACTTGGTCAGTCGCGGATTCAGACCCTCTCGCTGGCAGATCTAGGTACACTTGGCGGTACGACTAAAAAAGCTGTTGCTAGCAAAAGCGATACTGCCGATCTAGTGTCTTAGAGTAAGCTGTTTTACATCTAATTTTTTTGACTAAACCGCTTACTAGAAGAGGTCTAGAGCGCAAATAGTGCGATCTAAATGTTCGACAGCTTAGTACCAAATTTAAAAGCGATCCTGCTGTAATGAGGATCGCCCCCATCTAAATCGCGTCTCGATTTGCGAGGCGCAAGCCCCTTTATTTATTGCTAAACCACTTGTCATAGATTTCTTGATATTTACCATTTTCTTGCAGCGATAAGAGCGTGTTATTGATTGGTTTGCGATCGGGACTGCCGTTTGGTAAGGCGATCGCGTAGCTCTCTTTCCTGAAAATATTGCCAACTACTTGAACTTTCCCTTGACCATCGTCAGCGGCATCATAGAGCAAAATTGGCGCATCAAACACGACGGCATCTAGCTCGCGATCGTTTAGTGCAGTGTAAGCTTCATCGATTTGTTGGTTGAATTCGGATTTAATATCTAGTTCTTGCGCGATATTCTGCCATAGTTTCATTGGCTTGCGGGTAACTTAACACTAAAGATCGTGTTACTGTCTTTGAAGATCCGATCAATTTTGACATTTTATTGATAATTTAGAGTTTGAACCAGACAAAATTTCAATTATGAGTAGTATGTCAACAGCCGCACCCGCAAAGTCTCTTTACGAACGTCTCGGTGGCGTGTATGCGATCGCCACAGTTGTCGATGATTTTATCGATCGGATTATGGTCGATCCGCGACTCAATTCCAATCCTCTCGTCGATGAGGCGCACCATCGCGTCTCTCCGGCTGGGTTCAAATACTTGGTGACGGAAATGTCTTGCTGGGCGACTGGTGGCCCTCAACAGTATAGCGGTCGATCGATGCATGAGTCCCATGCTCATCTCCAGATAACTGCCCCAGAGTGGGCGGCTTTCATGGAAGATCTCGATGCTACTTTCGATAAATTCAGTGTGCCCCAACCCGAACGCCAGGAATTTATTGCGATTATTGAAAGTACTAAACCAGATATCGTGTTGCCAGTAACTACCTAGTTTTATCGACTCAAGATCGGGACAGGAGATAATCGATCGATTGTCCCCGATCTGGAGATCCCTAGACTCGATCGATCTCAAATGTCGCAAAGATTGCTTGGGCAACGCGATCGCAGACGCCAGAATCTCCCAAAGCCTGACGCATTTGCTGGTAATCAGCTAACATGCGATCGCGTCGTTCGGGATTGAGAATTAGATCGAGACTTTCATTGGCAATGCGATCGGGATGAGCATCATCCTGTATTAATTCTGGCACGATCGCTTTCATTTCGACCAAATTAGCTGGTGAGATGTAGGGAATCGCAAACTTGAATAGATGTTTGGCAATCCAAGCAGTTACCCGACTGACTCGATAGATCGCCACTTGTGGAATATTGAGGAGTGCTAATTCTAAACTCACCGTTCCGCATTTTGTAATTGCTAAATCAGCAGCACAGAGGACGAGATCGGCAGTTTGAGTTACTAAGGTCGCATTAATTTGAGCCGATCGAATCGCACTTTCAATTTCTACTTGAAATTCCGCGCGCGAGAGTGGAATCCAAAATCGCACGTTGGGTAATTGAGCCTGGATTTGTTGCGCGGCTCCAAAGATGGCTGGTAACAGATATTTAAGTTCTTGTTTGCGGGAAGCTGGAATCAAGGCTACCGCAATTTCATCGTCAGTAATCCCTAACTTTTCCCGCGCCACTTCTCGACTAGCTAAAGTGGCAACTCGATCGATTAATGGGTGCCCGACGAACTCAACTTTGGCACCTCGATCTCTAAAGTAGCTGGCTTCTCCAGGAAAAATTGCCAAGATTCGATCGGTAAATCTGACAATTTTATCGGTCTTGTTGGTACCGATCGACCAGACCCATTCCTGGGGCGCAATATAGTAAAAAATCGGGACGTTAGGTAACTGAGTATGGGCAAAATCACCAATATCGACATTGGCAACTATGTAGTCAATTAAGATAATGACATCCGGTGTCGTGGTTTTTAAATACTGTTTGGCAATACTTTTAACTTTCAGTGACGGCTGAATATAGGCTAATGCTTCCCACATCCCCATCGAACCGATGCCAGTGGTCTCAGCGAGGATTTCGGCACCAGCGGCGGCCATTTTACTGCCACCGAGTGCCACAATCTTCAGGTCAATGCCCGATTTTTGAGCTAGTTTTTGGAGTGCGGTAACGAGTAATGCGCCTTGAAGATCGCCAGATACTTCTCCGGTACTGATGAAGATGGTTTTCAATGGCAGTTGATAGTTGATAGTTGATAGTTGATAAAAATCTCGCCTTATCAAGGCTAAAATTTGGTGAAGATGGCTTGAGCGACGCGATCGCAGACGCCCGGATCGCCTAAAGCCGATCGCATCTGAGCATAATCAGCTAACATGCGATCGCGGCGTTCGGGATTGAGAATTAGTTCGAGACTTTCGCTGGCAATTCGATCGGGGGTCGCTTCATCCTGCAATAACTCTGGCACGATCGGCTTCATTTCGACGAGATTAGTCGGCGACATGTAGGGAATCGAGAATTTGACGACATTTTTGGCAATCCAAGCTGTTACTTTGCTGACGCGATAAACTACGACTTGGGGAATATTCAGGAGGGCTAATTCTAAACTGACTGTGCCGCATTTTGTAATTGCTAAATCCACTGCTGACAGTACGAGGTCGGCATTTTCAGTTACTAAAGTAGCATTGATTTGATATGCTTTAATTTGACTTTCGATCTCGGCGACAAAATCTGGGCGAGCTAGCGGAATCCAGAATCGGACATGAGGTATTTGAGTCTGAATTTGACGCGCGGCTTCAAAAATCGCGGGCAGAATATATGTTAATTCTTGCTGGCGCGAAGCGGGAATCAAGGCTACAGCTATTTCTGCATCGCTAATTGCCAACTTGGCGCGAGCAGTTTCTCGGCTGGCGAGAGTTGCGACTCGATCGACTAAAGGATGTCCGACAAAGGTTGCTTTGGCACCTTGTTCGGTAAAATAGCGGGCTTCGATCGGGAACACTGCAAAGATTTCATTGATGAAACTAACAATTAATTTAGCTCTTTTATGCTTTCTCGGCCAGACCCAATCTTGAGGGGCAATGTAGAACACGATCGGCAGATTTGGAAATAAATCTCTGGCATATTTACCGATACTGATGTTGGGATCGACATAATCGATGAGCACGATCGCATCTGGCGGCGTGGTTTTTAAATACTGTTTGGCTAAATTTCGCGCTTGTAAGGATGGTCGTAGATAGGCTCTAGCTTCCCAAACACCGATCGAACTGATAAAAGTAGTATCTGCCAGGATTTTCGCTCCAGCGGCGGCCATTTTACTGCCACCGAGAGCAACAATATTCAGGTCGATGTCCGATTTTTCAGCCAGTCGTTTGAGTGCTGTCACGAGCAAGGCACCCTGAAGATCGCCAGATACGTCTCCAGTGCTAATGAAGATGGTTTTGGGTGAAGTCACTGAATAGTGGATAGTGGATAGTGAATAGTGGACAGTGAAAAATACGTGGATAATTAGACGAAAAAGTAAAAGTTAAAATAATAGTTTGCAACAATCGAATCATAATTTAAAAACTACTATTCACTATTCACTATCCACTATCCACTCAATTTAGTCGCTTTTATTATCAACCGACTTCCCAGGAATGGGGCCGCGCCGGTTGTTATCCTTTTTACCATCGATCGATAATCTCAAGAATCTTTGCAGGTGTTGAACGCTCTCATAATTGGGGAATAGATCCAGATCGTCTAGAGCTTGATTGAGGGTTTTGTGAGAATAGTAGACCGTCCGAAAGGCTTTTTTGAGAATTGCCATTTCTTCAGCAGCGTAGCCAGCGCGTTCCAAACCGACAAAATTGAGCGCGCGCACCCGTGCGGGAGTCCCCTCGACGATCGTAAATGGGGGGACGTCGCGCTGAATCCTAGTCATGCCGCCGATCATCGATAATCTACCGACGCGGACGAATTGGTGGATGCCGAGGACGCCACTAATTACGGCTTCGGATTCGACATAGACATCACCAGCTAACGAGGTTGCATTGGCAATTTTGACATTATCTTCGATCGTGCAATTGTGAGCGACATGGACGTAGGCCATCAACAGATTGCGATCGCCGATTGTCGTCGCCTCGCCGATACCAGTTGCCCGATTGATCGTCACATATTCACGAATCCGATTGTAGTCGCCAATTTTGACCCAGGTTTCGCCGCCTTTATATTTTAAATCTTGACTCTCTAAACCGATCGCTGCCCCTGGAAAAATTTGATTGCCAACGCCAATAATCGTCGGCCCCTCAATGATGGCATGGGCACCAACTGTCGTCCCCGCACCGATCTTGACGTTTTCACCAATAATCGCATAGGGGCCGATCTGCACAGTTGGATCGAGTTCCGCGCTGGGATGCACCACAGCGGTAGGATGAATTCGGGTCATTAACATTGCTACTCCAGCCATCTTGTCATTTTCCTGCCATTTGGTAATCGGTGATGCAGATGCTTTTCACGCTTGCTCGCTTCACAGTTGCGAACCCAATCTACCGAACTGACTAGGTGAGGGTGGATGCTCAGGCCATTTCCATTGAGTCACGATCGAACGATGTGGGGCTGTTACTGTCTGCGGTGGCGATGGCACAAGCTGAGCGATGATTGGGGTGTGGAAGTTCGTTAGTCTCTTGATAGTGGACTAATTCCTTACTTATTATTCCCCGATCGAAGGTTGCTTGCACTGTTAGCTACTGCGGATCGTCGATTGCCAACATTTCAATTACACTTCTACTAGAGCAAACGTAAGATCTCCAGCAGCAGCCAGTTGACCATTGACTTCGGCGCGAGCGTGCATCTTGGCAATTCGACGACGTTTAAACGCTTGGAGTTCCACTGTCATGATTAACTGATCGCCAGGAACTACTGGCTGTCGAAACTTGACACCATCAATTCCGGCGAATACAAATAAACCGCCATTATATTCAGGGAGTTGCGTCAGGACGATCCCGCCGACTTGCGCCATGGCTTCGACGATCATCACGCCTGGCATCAGCGGATGTCCAGGAAAATGTCCCTGGAAAAACTGTTCGTTGAAAGTGACATTTTTTAAGCCAACGGCCTTTTCACCCGGTACGAAGTCGATAATCTTATCCACTAGGGCAAAGGGATAGCGGTGGGGTAAGAGCTGATGGATTTCTTGAATATTAAAAGTGGTTTTGATCGGTTCGGCAGGAGTAGGACGTACTGGCTCATCCATAGAGACAGTGGCATCTTGAGATCGATCGAGGGTAGTGGACATTAGACCTATTAGTTATATTGTTTGGTTTTTCATGAGAGTGTCAATGTTCTAATATCCCATTTCATGGAGCCTTTGTGCCAATTGAATGTGTAAGTGGTGACTGGCCTTGTATGCTACAAAATGAGCTTGGGGAAATTTGCCAAGCAAACTGAGATCGCCGATTAAGTCTAATAGTTTATGACGGGATGGCTCATTTAGGAATCGCAATGGGGGATTTAGCCACTGACGATCGTCGCAAACGAGCGCATTCTCTAAGCTACCACCTTTAATTAATCCGGCCGATCGTAATTGTTCGATCTGGTGTGCCAGTCCAAAGGTACGCGCGGGCGCAATTTCGGTCGTAAAATCCTCGCGGTCTGGTTGCCAACTATGCCACTGATTGCCAATTGGTGCGACATCAAAGTCGATCCCATAGGTAAATCGCAGTACTGGCGACGGCAAAGCGGCAATGAATAGATCGCCTTGCTGAATCCAGACTGGGGTCTCGAACGGCTTGCCGTCTGCGACAGCAATCGATCCAGATGCCACTAGATGATGTGGGGTTGGCTCGATGCCAGATCGCAAGATTTCAGCTACCCAAACTTGTGCCGAGCCATCTAGCAGCGGTAATTCTGCGGCATCGACTTCGATCCGGGCATCATCAATGCCCAGTGCCACTAGCGCAGCCAGGAGATGTTCTACCGTCCTCACTGATGCACCATTGGCCGTCAGCTCGGTGGAGAGCGTCGTTTGACTCACATTGGCAATCTGCGCTGGAATCTGGGGCGCATCCGGCAAATCTACCCGCACGAAGTAACGTCCGCAACCTGGCTCTGTCGGCAAGATGCGGACGGTGGTAGTGACCCCAGAATGCAGTCCAATGCCCTGGAATTCACAAATATTTGAAACAGTAGGCATGACACCGGAGGTTAAAAGTATCGAAATCGCAGTCGCTGTGCTAACAGAAATGCTCCGCTAGCGGTGTTAATTATGACATGATCGCTCCGGTTTGAATACTCATCAGTGGGAATAATGGCTAATTTTTCTAACTTGTCTAATCTAGACATTCGCAATTTTAGCTCGTTAGACCTACGCGCCATCGAGATCTCTAAAATTTAAGTTAGTGCTAAAACTTGCAGACGGGCGGGGTCGCGATCGCGTCTAAATCGATACCGCGATCAATTAAATGGCCGACCGGCGCAATTCAACTGCGATCTGCCAATCCGATCCAAATTCGACTGCTAAATCGACCTAAATTCGATCGCTAAACGATCGATCTTTGCGACTTTGTGCTGAATATTTTTGTTGAATAAATGTATATCGATATACATCTATTGTCGATCGAAATAGTTAATAATTTTTCATGTGAATCGATCGATATAGCCGCTATTTCAATCTATGCATAATCATGCCTAAAACATTATTCCATGTAGACCTGACCAAACCAATGGATAAACAGGACATGCCGGGACACAACCGCTGGCATCCCGATATCCCCGCCGTCGCCTCCGTCAATCCCGGGGACATCTTTCGGATCGAGTGCAAAGACTGGACGGATGGGCAGATCAAAAATAACGACAGCCCCGACGATATCCGCGATGTCGATCTGAGCGTCGTCCATGTGTTGAGCGGCCCGATTTGGGTCAATGGTGCCGAACCAGGCGATATTCTCGTGGTCGATATCTTGGATATCGGCGCATTACAGGGCGACGAATGGGGCTTTACTGGCATCTTCGACAAAAATAATGGTGGTGGCTTCCTCACCGATCATTATCCCAATGCCGCGAAAGCAATTTGGGACTTAGAAGGGATTTATACCAAATCTCGCCATATTCCTGGCGTGAGGTTTGCGGGCATCACTCACCCTGGGCTGATTGGGTGTGCGCCTTCTCACGAGCTGCTGGCGACCTGGAATCAGCGGGAATCGGAATTGATGGCCACTCAACCCGACCGGCGTACTTATGGAGCGGGATTTGCGGGGGATGTACCAGTACTAGCGACATTACCCAATCCGACGAATGCGATTTTGGGTACCTTACCTAGGGCAGAATTCGATCGAGTCGCCGCCGAAGCCGCCCGCACCGTGCCACCCCGCGAACATGGTGGCAATTGTGATATCAAAAATCTCTCCAGGGGTACTAAGATTTATTTCCCCGTCTACGTCGAAGGTGCCAAATTATCGATGGGCGACATCCATTTTTCCCAGGGTGACGGGGAAATTTCCTTCTGTGGCGCGATCGAAATGTCTGGTTTTATCGACCTCCACGTCGAGATTATCAAAGGTGGGGTCGAAAAATATGCGATGGTCAATCCCATCTTCAAACCCGGCCCCGTTGAACCCCACTATTCGGAATACCTAATTTTTGAAGGCATTTCTGTCGATGAATTTACTGGCAAACAATACTTTATGGACGTCCATATCGCCTATCGTCGCGCTTGCCTCAATGCGATCGAGTATCTCAAAAAATTTGGATTTACTGGCGAACAAGCCTATCTCCTGCTCAGTTGTGCCCCCGTCGAAGGCCGAGTCAGCGGTATCGTCGATGTCCCCAACGCCTGTTGTACCGTAGCCATTCCTACTGCAATTTTCGACAAGAATATCTTGCCTGTTTGATTGATTTAGCACTCTCAACTTGAGTTAGTAATTAGCTCAAACATAAGTGGTGGGCAGTGCCCACCCTACTTTTCTAAATTGATAATTATCAATTATCAATTATTAATTATTAATTATTAATTAAACCTATGCCTCTATATGAATTTCGTTGTAACGACTGCGGCATCTTTGATGAATGGCGCATGATGACAGAAAGTAGCAATCCAGCCCATTGTCCACAGTGTCAAGCTGCAGCCAAGCGGATCTTTTCCAATGTGGGGATTCAACTAAATGGTGCGCTCAGACTGAGTAAAACCGCAAATCACGAACCGCAACTAGTTACTAAATCAGATCGCGATCGCGATCGAAGCCCTAGAGCCAAAAGTCATGGCGGTCGTCCGTGGATGATTAATCATTAATTAGCCACATTCAAAATTGCAGTTGACAGTTTAGGGGCGTTGTTACTCTTGCTCGTAGCAATTCGCACCTAAACGCGATCGCTAATTATCTTTACCGAAGGGAGACTCTTCTTTCGTGAAAGTAATTTTGGGGAGTTTAGATTGACCGGATTGAAAATTGCCCTTGCCTCTTCTGGCAACTTCTAAATCTTGGGTGGTTGCCACCAGGATTAACAACCGCTGCCACCACCAATAATAAAAGGGTGGAATTACAAAATTACCAGTTGCTAATTCCCATAGCTCTAGAGCTTGTTTCTGCGGTGATGGCGAGACATCAGGAATCGCTGGTAGCTTGAATAACGCGATCGCCCTTTCCTTGAGCTGTTTTTGAATATGTATGGTGCCTTGTCGGAGGCAGTCCGTACACACATCGCCCACGATTTCGCCATGCTGATGCCGCAATAAAACTCGCGTTCTACTACCATAAAATGGGTGCTGGCAAGCGACACATCGCAATCGATGAGGATAGACTTTGAGGTTGCGTTCTAGTTGAATTTTCATATTGACTGGTTTTTGTCAACTTCCGATACAAATTTGGTAGATAAGATAAGAATTGCCGCACTTTTCGATCAGGATAACTGATACTGTTGCTACAGTTTCAAGATTTTTGCAATTCTCAACGATCGAGGCTGATTATCAATCATCTGGAATCGATGCCAAACTTTACGACTGGATCGCTGGCTGAAGGTTTACAGATCCCATCTGCCATCCCAGCGATAGGTTTGAAAAACGCTATGGAGCATCTATATCTAGTTATACCCACATTGAACTAGAAATATATCTTTAAAATGGACATAATGGCTAATCCCAACTCAGCAGATGTGAGATCTTTCGATATTCTCCATCCTGTTTTGGGGTGGTTCAATTTTATTTGATGGCGATCGGGTCTAAAATTTAGATCGTAGCTCCCATATCTATCGAGCAGTTTAGCAATGAAGTTAGTCTCCGATCCGTCGATCGAACGCAAGATTGCCAAAATGCATGAAAGAATGCGCTGGAATCACCCCTTGTTCGGGCAACTGGGGATCGATCGGACGCAACTGGTACTAGATGATGGTCACGATCCAGCGCAAGGATTTACATTCTGCGTGCTGGGAGACAGCGGTAATGGCCTGCATCGGCATGATAGTCCTCAACGTCGCGTATCAGAACTAATGATGCAAATGACACCCTCAGCCCAGTTTATCTTGCATACGGGTGACGTTGTCTATTTAGTCGGATCGAGCGAACAGTATCCAGAGAATTTTATTCGACCCTATCGAGAATTACTAGTTGGTGGCGATCGCCACCCAGAGCAAATTTGTTATGACTCAATGGTCTTCAATCGCCCATTTTTGCCCGTCCTGGGCAATCATGACTACTACGATCTCCCACTCGCCTACGGTGTCCTGTCCCAGTTATTGCGTCCGCTGCGTCAAGCTTTTCGTGATCAAATCGATTTGGATGTAGGCTGGCATGGCTCTTACCAGGGAGATGCATATGCTAGAGCCTTCTTGGATTATCTCAAAGATATTCCCGAATCAGCACTCCAGCAGCATCTGGAGCGGCACTATACCGCCCAGACTTCTACCGGCAAAGGATTGCATTATCAACCTGGGCAGTTTACCCGTCTCCCCAACCGCTATTATCGGTTTCGCTATGGGGGGATCGACTTTTTTGCCCTGGATTCCAACACTTTTAATGCACCACTCCCGATCGAATCGAGTGAGCGCGGGGATCGGCACCGCCAGTCGCTACTTGAGGATCTCGATCGATTGCAAGCAGAACGAAACAAGCAGATGCATATCGTCCAAAATTCAGACCCCAATCGAGCGGCACAGCCGACCCCAGCAGCACCAGAACTCCTCGACGAGTTGCTCGGCAAGATCGAACACATCGAAGAATCAATCCGCGATCTAGAAAAGCAGCTAGATCCCAACACCATTAACGAGCAGATCGATTTCGAGCAATTGGAGTGGCTAGAGCGAGGATTGGTAGCATCTTGGCAAGACAAAACCGTACGAGGCCGGATGATTTATTTTCATCATCCTCCCTACGTCACGGAAGCGACCAAATGGCACCAAGGTCAGACCTTAGCAGTTCGACATTATTTACGTGAGGTATTCGATCGAGTGGAGCTACAGGTCAAGCAGCTCATCGACAACCGTCCCTTAGTCGATCTCGTGCTGTCCGGTCACGCCCATTGCTTTGAATATCTCGAAACCCTAGCAACTGGTCATGCAGATCGCGGCATCAAATGGGTCGTCTGTGGCGGGAGCGGCTTTAGCCTCCGCCGCCAACGAACGGAGGGAAACATCCTTCAAGAACGGATCGATGGCCGGTTGCAGGATGTCGCTGTATCTCATCAATTTATCGGTAAGACTGGACAAGGTGCGAATAAGCAACATCCCTATTCATTTTTGCAAGTTGATGTCTTACCCGGACAGGCTTTGCAATTTAGGCTTAAGCCCCAAGTCGCGGAATATCATCAGCTTCGCTGGAAATCCTACACGAGCGCGCTCGATGTTTGATCGATGTGAAAATCTGCTAATTCGGCTCTAGCATCGTTGGGGATGCAACATCCACTATCTCGATTGCCAAATGAATTTGGCTATAATAAAGTCCTAGCAATATCTCCAACTACATAATTAGTTCAGGGATCTCCATTGATATTTTAAAAACACTCAGATAATTCCTTACTCTAGCGATCGATATGACAAGTACTTTCCTCGCACGTCTCCACAGTCCCGAACGTCCCGTCATCGTCTTCGATGGGGCGATGGGTACCAATCTCCAAGTCCAAAACCTGACCGCAGCAGACTTTGGTGGGGCTGAGTATGAAGGCTGTAATGAATATCTCGTCCATACGAAACCCGAAGCAGTAGCCATCGTACATCGGGATTTCTTAGCGGCTGGTGCGGATGTAATTGAGACGGATACCTTTGGTGGTACCTATCAAACGCTGGCGGAATATGGGTTGGAAGATAAAGTATATTATCTCAATAAGACTGCTGCTGAACTGGCGAAAAAATGTACGGCAGAATTTTCGACACCTGAGAAGCCGAGATTTGTGGCGGGTTCGATCGGCCCTGGTACTAAATTACCTTCGATCGGACATATTAGTTATGAAGAGCTAGAGCAAGCATACACCGAACAGGCTACGGGCTTGTATGACGGTGGTGTGGATCTATTTTTGATTGAGACTTGTATGGATGTGCTGCAAATTAAAGCAGCAATCAATGGATTGGAGGTGGTTTTTAAAAATAAAGGAGCCAGACTCCCGATTATGGTGTCGGCGACGTTTGAAAATCCTCAAGCAACAATGTTGTCGGGTAGTGATGTGGCAACATTATTGACGGCATTGCAGCCATTCCCGATCGATATTTTAGGCTTAAATTGTGCGACAGGGCCAGATTTGATGGCTCCCCATATTAAGCACCTGTGCGAACAATCGCCATTTGTGGTTTCTTGCGTCCCAAATGCCGGATTACCAGAAAATATTGGCGGACATGCTCATTACAAATTAACACCTGTCGAACTTAAACTAGCAATGTATAAGTTCGTCGAAGATTGGGGTGTACAAGTAATTGGGGGTTGCTGTGGTACGCGCCCAGATCATATCAAAGCTTTGGCTGAAATCGGTTCGACACTCCAGGTAAAAGAACGGACTCCAGTATTTGAACCAGCGGCATCTTCGTTGATGTCAATTCAGCCTTATCATCAGGATAATTCGTTCCTAATTATTGGTGAACGCTTGAATGCCAGTGGCTCGAAAAAATGTCGCGATTTATTAAATGAAGAGAATTGGGATGGTTTAGTTTCACTCGCTAAATCTCAGGTTAAAGAAGGTGCCCACATTCTCGATGTCAACGTCGATTATGTTGGACGCGATGGTGTCAAGGATATGCACGAGGTGGTTTCTCGTGTTGTTAATAATGTCAGTTTACCGCTAATGTTGGATTCCACAGAGTGGGAGAAAATGGAAGCTGGATTGAAAGTTGCAGGGGGTAAATGTTTACTCAACTCAACTAACTATGAAGATGGCGAAGAACGCTTCTATAAAGTATTGGAAATTGCCAAGAAATATGG
>NZ_JANNDR010000443.1:0-1725 GCF_031378165.1 Chamaesiphon sp. OTE_75_metabat_556 | reverse complement strand
ATTCGTGACTGGAGAATCTCATAGGCAGTAGCCAATTGACGGCGATCGTTGATCCCCAAAATCTCCTGTTCGTCTGGCACGTCATACACCATCACTGGCGAGAGGAAATTCACCGCATCGGTAATATAATATTCCTGCTGGCTGTTATTGCTCTGTAATTTGGGCAAAACTGCCTGGAGTTTTTGCCAATTAAAACAATAGATGCCTGCATTCACCCGCCGATTTTGACGTTGGAGACCGGTGCAATCCCGATCTTCGAAGATCTATTGGAGCAGATTGTTGTTATCGAAGAATACCCGCCCGTAGCCCTGTGGATTAGCAATTTGGGCTGTCAGTATCGTTGCCGCATTTTGATGCTGCTGGTGGGTCTGCAAGAGGGCTTTGAGAGTCTCAGGACGCAATAGCGGCACATCCCCATTTAAGACTAGTAAATCCCCTTCAAAATCTGCTAGATGGGGCAGCAACTGTTGGACGGCATGTCCGGTGCCTAGTTGTTGTGTTTGCTCGACAAATTCCAAATCCGGATAGTCGAGCATGGCGGTCTTGACTCGATCGGCCTGATAGCCCACGATCGCCAATTGTCGTTCGGGTTCAAGCTCCGCACAACCAATTAATACCCGTTCGACCAGCGATCGTCCTCCCAGTAAGTGTAATACTTTGGGTAAGTCCGATCTCATTCGCGTGCCTTTGCCCGCTGCCAGAATTGCTACTGCTACCATAAATATAATTACGACTACCGAAGGAAACTAAACAAAGCCTTTCTTAAAATACCCCATTGCTCGAAACATGAATGCAATCGTGGCTAAACTCGGCTCGCGATCGTTCATACTTTTTAGAGAGATAACTTGGCAGCTCGTGGTATCGCCGTGAGTTGCCGCAAACCAATGCCTTGACTGGTAACGATCGAGATTAGCTCGATCGATGGATTATAAACGATCGATAACCTCAAATTTGATATGCCTTTATGGTTTACACGGTTGGTTGCAGCAATTTTTCTGGGCGGACAAACAATCGTCCACATGCTCAAAGGTAGATTTAACTACCCCAATATTATCGAGCAGATGGCGATGGTAGGGCCAGAATCATTGTTAATTTCGCTGGTGACATCGACCACGATCGGAATGGTCTTTACGATCGAGGTGGCGCGAGAATTTATCACTATGGGTGCGGGACAAGTGGTCGGTGGCGTACTCGCAATTGCGCTGACTCGCGAACTCGCCCCCGTGCTGACGGCCGTAGTCTTGGCTGGTCGGGTCGGGTCGGCCTTTGCCGCCGAAATTGGCACGATGAAAGTCAGCGAACAAATCGACGCATTGTATATCCTCAAGACCGATCCCGTCGATTATCTCGTGATTCCGCGCGTGATCGCTTGCTGTATCATGTTGCCATTGCTGACGATCTTGTCGATCGTCACGGGCATGTTTGGTGGGTTGCTAGTGGCGACTAGTATCTTTGGCTTGACTACCCAAGTATTTCTGGACTCAGCGCGCAATTTTTTGAACCCCTGGGACATCTGTAGCGCGCCGATTAAAGCGGTTTGTTTTGGCGCATTAATTGCGATCATCGGCTGTAGCTGGGGCTTGACGACGACTGGGGGTGCCAAAGGTGTCGGTCAATCGACAACTACGGCGGTGGTGACTTCTTTACTGGCAATTTTTATTTCTAATTTTTTCCTATCTTGGTTAATGTTCCAAGGAGCGGGGAGCGCACTGTCTAAATCGTTGT
>NZ_JANNDR010000041.1:0-11269 GCF_031378165.1 Chamaesiphon sp. OTE_75_metabat_556 | reverse complement strand
TCAATCTCCTCGCTAACCCAGAATGGTCCGAGCGCGTCGGCAATATCGGTAGTGCTAGTCTACTTGGTACGCAGTTAGCAGTTCAATTAACACCTGATTGGCTATTTATCTTCGACCCCAGCACGGGTGAAAAATTATTCCCCGATCACTAATCCTGGAAAATCGCGGCACCCAGCCGAACGAGATCTGGTTATTTCAATAGTGCATAACGGAGATCGACTTGAGTGAGATCGACACCGAGCAAGGAAACGTCACTAATATCCGTATTATCAAAAATTGCCCGATTGAGGGTTACACCGCGCAGATCCGCTTGGGAAAGATTCGCGCCCGTGAGATTGGCTCTGCTCAAATTTGCCCCAGTTAAATTTACCCCAGTCAGATCGGCATAGCGCAAGTCAGCCCCGACGAGATTGACATGGCTCAGATTCGCGCCTTGGAGATTGGCCAAGCGCAAATCCGTATTTTGTAACGATGCGCCCTCGCCATCGATCCCGATTAAAGTCGCCCGAATCAATCTCGCTTGATTGAGATTTGCCGATACTAGACTCGCACTAGTCAAATTCGATCGCCACAGATTGGCTCTAGTTAACACGGTGGCTGATAAGTTGGCACACTGTAAATTCGAGCCGGACAAGTTCGCATTGGTCAGTTGTGATTGACTCAGATCGATCGCGGCCAAACATCTTTCCGTCAGACAAGCATCCGCTAGATTGGTCGAACTGAATTCTCGCTCTCCGTTACGATATTTTATGAGTAATTCATCAGTATTCATTGTCGATTCTCTCCTGGAGACATTGCGCGATCGTCTTTAAAGTTTTAGGTGCTCTATCCCCAGATTGACAGCCTGTCGATGCTGCTGTGATGGTCGCCCTATTTTAGCAGCTCTTGTTAACTATTGTAACGAAGACTAGACAAAATCGCAAATGTCTCACTTATAGCAATCCAGGCTGCGCCCTCACCCTCTTGACTCTGACAACTCGCGTTATTGGCTCTTTGGGGTCGAATCATCGATTGGCAGATCGGGATTAGCGAACCGATCGAAAGCAACTCGCAAAAATGGTGGAGCTAAAAATGTGGTCGCGATTACCATCAAAATAATCGCCACTTCCAGCGGTTTATCGATCGCACCACTAGCCGCACCAATACCCGCAAACACCAAGCCCACTTCACCACGGGGAATCATCCCCACCCCAATCGCCCAACGATTGATATTTGGTTTTCCGAATACCGCCCAGCCCGTAATCAGCTTACCCACGATCGCTACAAAAATCAGGAAGATCGCGATCGCCAATCCCGCTCGATTGTCAGGAATGGCCGGATTTAATACGCCCAAATCCGCTCTCGCACCCACGGTGACAAAAAAGATTGGCACCAACAGATCGGCAACTGGTTTGACTAATTCATCTAATTCATTACGCACATCAGTTTTATCCAAGACTAGTCCTGCCGCAAATGCCCCTAAAATCGCTTCTAAGTGAATTGCATTACTGAGAAACGCCATGAAAAAAGCCAGGATAAATGCCGGAATGACCACACTGCCACGAGTCTTTAATGACTCGACGATCGTCACAAATCCGCGATCGAATAATCCACTTAACAACACCGCCCCGACGAGGAAAACCGTCGCGCTAACAATTAGATATAGGACATTACTCACATCAACCGATCCGGTTTTGGCGAGACTGGCAACCACAGCCAAGACAATAATCCCTAGCACATCATCAATGACAGCCGCTCCGACAATAATTTGACCTTCTGTAGATTTGAGTTGACCGATTTCTGCTAAAACTTTGGAGGTAATGCCGATACTAGTAGCTGTCAATGCTGCCCCCCGCAAAAATCGCTGGAATCGCCGCAACATGAAAGATGGCCATCAAGCCCACTGTCCCAGCAGCAAACGGTGCTACCACACCCACACAGGCGACAACGATCGCTTGTGCTCCTACTTGCCTGAATTGGCGCAAATCTGACTCTAGCCCAATCTCAAACAGCAGAATGATGACTCCTAGTTCGGCTAAGACGGAGATGACTTCGCTTTGAGACTCAAATACAGTTGTCGCTACAGTCGGCGAGAGTTGATAAATCCACTGTAAAACTACCATCACCCCCGCATCAGTAGCAGGTAAACCACTATCGGCAAAGACGATCGCATGTAGAGCTGATACCCCAATGACGATCCCACCGACTAGCTCGCCCAAAACCGGCGGGAGTTTGAGAGCTAGCGAAATCTCTGCCCCGATTTTGCTAGCCAGATAAATGATTACCAAACTCAGCAATACGCCTGTCAGCAAAATCGACGCATTTTCAGCTCCCACCACCGCTAAGATGGTTTGAGGTGTAGATAAAATAGATGTAAACGCTGGCGCAGCCTGCAAGTTTGACATGAACGAGAGCATGAGCTAGATCTCTAGAAGTAAAATATTCTCAACCAAGTGTCAAGTCTTCTATTCTAAACCCTCTACTCTCTACCCTCTAACACATGCCAGAACAAAGCAAACTCCCCCAACGACATCCTCAAGAGAAAATCGATCGGCTGATTGTCGATCGATTATTGGAGAGCGATCCGCAAGAAGCGATGGCACTAGCCGAACTCGCCAGATTGCGAATTCGCTATAAAGGTTTTCCTGGAGCTAGCGATATTCAAGCCAATCTCGATCGACTCTTGATCGAATGGCACATGACTGAGGAACAATTATTTGCCAAAACTCGTGAATTACACAGTACAGAACCGATTTATCAGGTTAAAGCCAAAAAATATCAAGAGCAAGAAGATTGGAACTAGATTTATTTGCTCTTAAATAAAAAATCTTCAGTAGTTAAATTTTTATGACGAGAATTTAGCGACTCTGTCCGGATTATTTACTAGTGATGTCCGTTTTTTTAGTTACCACGCTGGGTTATCCGTATCTTCACCCCTGCTAAATAACAGAACGCCACCAGATATAATGGCGACAGAGAGATCTACATCATAACTCGACTCGATCGGACGCTTACCCATGATTGACTTTACGATTATCCTGCTACTAATTCTTGCAGCCGCAGGAATTGGCTACGGTATTGTGGATATTTTACCCAGCCAGATGCTGGCACAAGTCACCAATCAAGAAGGTTTGCGGATTGTCTCAGCCGGGTTTGCGGCCTTATTCGGCGGTATCTTCGGGATTGTGGTCAAAACTGCCTATCGGCGGCTGGAAGTGAGGGTGCGAGAGCTGCCTGTCGATGTCCTGTTGACTAGAGCTGTCGGTTTGGTGCTCGGTTTGTTGATTGCGAATTTGATGCTAGCACCAGTGTTCTTATTACCGATCGCACCGGAGTTCTCATTTCTCAAACCCTTACTGGCCATCCTGGGCAGTGTGATGTTTTGCTATTTGGGCGTGACCCTCGCGGATACTCATGGGAGTGCATTTCTGCGGTTGATCAATCCCCAAAACGTTGAGACAATGTTAGTCGCCGAAGGTACTCTCAAAGCGATTTCTCCGAAAGTTATCGATACTAGTTGTATCATCGACGGGCGAATTGAAGAGTTATTAAATACCGGATTTGTTGAAGGCCAAATTTTAGTCCCCCAGTTTATCATTCAGGAATTGCAGACACTCGCCGATGCCGCCAACGATCTGAAACGCAGTCGGGGGCGCAGGGGTTTGGATATTCTCAATCGGATGAAAGATGGGTTTCCCGATCGGATTATCATTCACCCGATCGATTATCAAGATATCGCTACTGTCGATGCCAAATTAGTCCATTTTGCCAGTGAAATTAATGCGACCCTGCTCACCAATGATTACAACCTCAGCAAGGTTGCCAATCTCCAAGAAGTTGCCGTCTTAAATGTCAACGATCTCGCCCATGCCGTGCGCCCTGTCTATCTACCTGGCGATTGCCTAGAAATCAAGATCGTCAAAGATGGTAAAGAAGCCGCTCAAGGAGTTGGTTATCTAGAGGATGGCACAATGGTAGTAGTTGAAGAAGGTCGGAAGTATGTTGGTAGTGGCGGATTGCAAATTATTGTCACCTCAGCACTGCAAACCTCGGCAGGGAGAATGATTTTTGCCAGACCTTATGCCTCAATGATGGCGTAAAGTAGTTGGGAGTTGAGAGTTGGGAGTGAGGAATAGTAACCTAAAACATCATTTTTGTGCGTTTACCCAAATTTAGATTCCTGCTAGCCCAAGCAATCAAAATTGTCTTAGTGGGCTGTGCGCTCGTCTTTTTGCTGAGTGTCTACGTTCATAAAATCGAACCCAACTGGCTGGAAGTGACACACACAGACATCGCGATCCCTAAATTAGATCGCGCTTTTGATGGTTATCGGATCGTCCAAATCACCGATCTTCATGCTGGCGACGGCGTTTCTCGCGCTCATCTCGAACGAGTCGTCGAACTTGTCAACGCGCAACAACCAGATCTGGTAGTGATTACTGGCGATCATGTCAGTCGCAAACCCCGACAACATATCGATTTATTAGACACCCTAGCTAAATTAACACCTCGCGATCTCACCGTATCAGTTTTGGGAAATCATGATGTTTTTAATGATGCCGAACCAATTCGTACGGCTATAAAACAAGCTGGAATCGTCCTCCTCGAAAATACCGTCTACACCATCCACCGCGATCTAGCCACATTACATATCGCTGGCGTGGGTGACGTCTTTGCCCAACAAGATCGACTCGATCGCGTCATGGCTCAATTACCTGCCACAGGAGCGGCGATTATGCTCGCCCATGAGCCGGACTTCGCTGACGAAACTGCGGCAACTGGCCGATTTGGACTCCAACTATCAGGACACTCCCATGGCGGTCAAATTCGGATTCCCCTCTATGATAGTTATCTACCTGAATTGGCTCGTAACTATCCCTTAGGACGCTATCAAGTTAAAGACATGGTTCAGTACACCAGTCGCGGCATCGGCACGATCAAACTCTATGTCCGATTTAATTGCCGTCCAGAAATTTCCGTGTTTAAGCTAGTCTCTAGTAGCTAGTGACTGGTAAGGTAGGGGATAGTGGATAGTGGATAGGTCACAAGGTAATTGTTATAGACTGATGTTAAACCGCCACTCTTGCATAAATAGCCCAAAAGTTTAGGAACTATTCTTGCTAGTTCTGTTGCTCAGCCGGAGAACTTACACTGACACTTGACAATGTTCGACACAAAGCCCTTTAATCTCTAATCTCTTCACTATCCACTATCCACTATTCACCATCCACTCCTATGGCATCTATTCGCGAGTTGCATCATCAGCTAGTTACCAAACAACGATCGGCAGTAGAAATCGCCACTGAAGCGATCGATCGAGTCACCCAACTCGAACCCAAGCTGCGGAGTTTCTTGTGTACCACGCCGACGCAAGCCCTCGCCCAAGCTCGATCGGTAGATGCCAAAATCGCCGCAGGTGAGGATATTCCCTTGCTGGCGGGGATTCCGATCGCGCTCAAAGATAATATGTGTACCCAAGGGATTCCTACCACCTGCGGTTCCAAAATTTTGGCGGGATTTGTGCCGCCTTATGAGTCTACTGTCACCCAAAAGTTGCAAGACTTGGGCGCGGTATCCCTGGGGAAAACTAACCTCGATGAATTTGCCATGGGTAGTTCGACCGAAAATTCGGCTTATCAAGTTACCGCCAACCCTTGGGATCTAGCGCGAGTACCAGGTGGATCTTCCGGCGGGTCGGCAGCAGCGGTATCGGGTTCAGAATGCGTCGTATCGCTCGGTTCTGATACAGGTGGATCGATTCGGCAACCAGCATCTTTTTGTGGCGTGGTGGGGCTAAAGCCGACCTATGGGTTGGTATCGCGATTCGGGCTGGTGGCTTATGCGTCTTCGCTCGATCAAATTGGTCCATTTGCGCGAACGGTTGAAGATGCGGCAATCTTGCTCGAAGCGATCGCGGGTTACGACCCCAAAGATTCTACTAGTCTCAAGATCGAGATTCCTAAGTACTCCCAATTACTCACCCCAGATTTACCCAAGGGTCTCAAAATCGGTGTGATTACCGAAACTTTTGGTGAAGGTTTAGATCCCCAAGTCGCTGCATCTGTGCGTCAGGCGATCGAGCATTTCCGATCCCTGGGTGCAGAAGTTCGAGAGATTTCGTGCCCTCGGTTCCGTTATGGCTTGCCCACCTACTATGTGATCGCCCCATCTGAAGCATCGGCAAATCTCGCCCGCTATGATGGTGTCAAATATGGATTTAGAGCCGAAGCAGACAATCTGATGTCCATGTATACCCAGACGAGAGCGGCTGGATTTGGTGCGGAAGTCAAACGGCGGATCATGCTTGGTACCTATGCGCTGTCGGCTGGTTATTACGATGCCTACTATCTCAAGGCGCAAAAGGTCCGGACATTGATTAAAGCCGACTTTGAAGCTGCTTTTAGTCAGGTTGATATTCTTATTACCCCTACCGCCCCGACAACAGCTTTTAAAGCTGGCGAAAAAACAGCCGACCCCTTGAGCATGTATCTATCTGACTTGATGACAATTCCGGTGAATCTAGCAGGTTTGCCTGGAATTAGTATCCCCTGTGGCTTTGACGACAAGGGAATGCCGATCGGGTTACAGTTACTCAGCAACGTATTGCGAGAAGATCTCTTGCTCCAAGTCGCCCATGTCTACGAACGATCGACCGAATGGCACAAGCGATCGCCGCAATTCATCTAGTGTAACGATCGAAATCGAGGCAGTAGGGGTAATTCATGAATTACCCCTACTGCCTCGATTTCGATCTCCTGTTTATGCATCCAGTCATGGAACAGTGGGGATTTGTTGATCGAGTCATGAATTGCGTTGTCCTCGATCGAATCTGCTAAATTTTTAGAAGACTAAGGTGATTTGCTAGGGACTGGGTTAGGTGTTACGGTAGGTGCGATCGCTGGTGTTGTCGCTGTGGGGGTCGGTTGGATTGTAGTAGTAGGAACGATCTGCGTCGGTGTGACGGATGAGCCAGATGTCGGTGCGACTACGCCAGGATTTGGTTGGGTAATGCTCGGAGTTACACCTTGGGGATTGGCGGGAGCCGTAGATCCAGTGGGATTGGGAATGACTGGGGGTGTAGGCGCGACCGTATTGGATGGCAGAGTCGCCAGGGCAACGCGATCGCCAGCTACGCCTCTGAGGGCATCGAGGACTTCGACGACTTTGTTATAACTGACTTGTTTGGAAGCGTACAAGACGATCGAGCTATTTGGGCGCGCTTGCCGATACTGTTTGACTGCTTCGACCAATTGTCCGGGTACGAGCATCGGCTGCTGCTCTAGAAATAGTTGTCCGGTATCATTGAGAGTGACCATCAATAGTTCTCTAGCGGCGGGGGTACCACTAGTAGCAGTGGGAATATCTACGCTAATTGCCTGCTGTTTGTTGACCTGTAGCCCCGCTAATAAGAAAAACGTCAAAATGCAAAAAATAACGTCGATCAGCGGTACTAGCTCGATTCTAGGATCTTCGGTATTGTCAGAGTTTATCTTCATCTAGAGGGTAGGGGTAGAGGGTAGGGGGTCGGCGATCGTAATTAGCTGCGCTCTCTTTATATCTCATCACCCTACTATTTTAGACTGTCGATCGTCTACCCTTGACTGGAAACTTGATTTCTTCCTCTATAATTGGAGCTACACCAACAACTTTTTGGTGTAGCCGCTCGCGAATCAGAGTCGAAATAACGTGCATATTACCTTTCTCGGCACATCTTCTGGTGTCCCCACCAGGGCGCGCAATGTTTCTAGTATCGCGCTGAATCTGCCGCAACGGGCGGAGGTGTGGCTGTTCGACTGTGGTGAAGCTACCCAACATCAATTGTTACGTTGCGATGTCAAAATCAGCCAGATTCGGCGCATTTTTGTGACGCATTTACACGGCGATCATATTTTTGGGTTGATGGGATTGTTGGCTACTTATGGGATGGCAGGTAGTCCCGATCGGATCGATATTTATGGCCCCAAGGGGTTGGATGAATATCTGCGGGCGTGTCAAAAGTATTCCTATACTCATTTTAACTACCCGATTAAGGTCCACACGATCGAGCCAGGGGTCGTGCATCGGGAGTCAGATTTTACGGTTACTTGCATTCCGCTTAAGCACAAGGTACCAGCCTATGGCTATCGCGTCAGTGAAACCGACAAGCCTGGTCGATTTAATTTAGAAAAAGCTAAAGAATTAGGTATTCCCTCTGGGCCGATTTATGGCAATTTAAAAAATGGGGAGGTCGTCACCTTAGCTGACGGGCGGGTCATCAATGGACGCGACTTGTGTGGCGATCTCGAAATCGGGCGCAAGTTTGTCTACTGTACCGATACCGTATTTTGTGAAAACTCGATCGAACTCGCCGTCGATGCGGATGTATTGATTCACGAGTCTACATTTGCCCATGAAGATGCTGATATGGCCTTTGATAGATTGCATTCTACTTCGACGATGGCTGCACAGGTGGCTCTGGGTGCGGGAGCTAAGGAACTAATTTTGACGCATTTTAGCCCCCGGTACGCGCCAGGAAATCCGATCATCTTAGACGATCTATTACAAGCCGCTCGATCGATTTTTCCGAATACCAAGATGGCTTACGATTTGATGACGCATGAAATAGCGCGTCGGGTTAGTTAGGAGTTGGGAGTTGGCAAAGCCGATGCGGGAGGTCAGCACAACGCAAGCAGGCATCACAGACTGCACTGATGCCCAGTATTGAAGAACAGATACAAGCATGACCTTCATAAAACTTTCAAATCATGCGTTAGGACAATAAATGACAGCGGCTTGTTCTTAACTCCCAACTCCCAACTTTACCTACCCTCGCGTGAATTCAACATCGTTCTGCTAGTATTCCTTCTGATTTGTCTGCGGCGATATTTACGATTGGAACGGAACCGCTTCCGCCGAATTGTCGATCGAGGTTGAACTGCTGCTGGTCTGACCTCCGGCTCTGCTGCTGGAGATTCTGCGGGCTTTTCTTCGGCTCCAGGCTTACTACCACCAAAGATATTCGCGATTTGGAGGCTGGCGAGCTGTGCTTCTAAAACTTTAGTTTCGGCTATCGTTTCAAAGTTGCGAATATTGCTCATGCTCCCGATCGTTTTCAGGTTGAGGAGGGATAGATTCAAAGGAGACTCTGGCGAAATTTTTTCCGGTAAGGATAGCAAACTATACGCCACAATATATGTCTCGGAACCAACGGTAACGGTTTGGCCTTTGGTGTAATAGTTATTCGCAAACGAGCCGCCACCAAACAAACTCACTAGGGTTTGAAAGTTACCAATCTCTACTTGACCATTGGTACTCATCGCGCGCCATTCGAGAGTCAAATCTTTGAGCTTGATGGAGGTGGGAAGACTATTGCCGCTGAGAATACTGGCAAAGCTCGGCTCGGCAGCTAATAACTTGGGCGTGACACTGACAATAGGCTGGTTTTCGGGGATCGCCGCCCAGACAACTGGCTCAAACGTACCGATCGCGATTACGCCCAGCAGTCCCCAACAACCTTTTCGGATATTCAACATGGATGGTAGATATATTGACCTGAGCCATAATATCACCTTGCCCCAATCGCTACCCAAACTAGTTTTATTTTTTGGCGATTTTGTTCGCATAGCGCACTGTAGGTAATCGATCTACAGTTGTAATTCACCAACAATCTTAATGCCTGAGAACGAAACTATTGCACTTTTATCCGGCAATGAAATACATCCATTTATTTCCTACTTTCGATCGCTCTGGTGGGAAGTTTAGTTCCCCGTTAGTAGAAACAAAGTAGAGGAAGCGACAGAAACTCTACACTAAATGGATGTTCGATCTATTACTGGGTGCAGTTAAGATGACATATTGCTCGTTACTTTCTACACTGCTTGCCCTTCTACCGTCGCTCTCCTACGATGGGCAATACTGGGTCACTGCGACATAACCCCCATTCAGTGCATTGGATCTGAATCTAGCTGAATAGATCGTGAAAGTAACCGTGATAGCTTGTATGAAATTAGCAATCACAATAATTACTCCTTTCATATTTAAATATTAGCTAATTTCCTAGCTGCTAAAATCGTCCGTTTGGATGAGGTTTGTCACATCTCCTTATGGATATTATAGCATGTGAACTATGAAAACGGCTTAGCTTTCTAGCTGCCTGAGTTCGCTTTGGCGGAGATTAAATTGCTTTTGTTCGAGTGTCAATAATTGTGCTTTAGTAGTAGATTGCATATCCCATTGCACCTCGGCCAAAAGGAATAAACTACCTGCGGTAATTAATCCGGTAAATAGGAATTGCCAAGCTGGGAGATAAGGTAACAGCGCGATCGCGCCTAAATGCACCAACCCGCTGGTTAATAATGCCCGCGATCGCAATCCCCAGGCAGTAATTCCATAGCCGATTGCGCTCAATCCCAGCCACAATCGGCACAGATGGGGCAATAACACCCAGCCACCACCAAACAGACCCCAATTGGTCAAAATCACTCCACCCAGCATCAAAGCAACCCAGACATAGACCACCCAGCGCAGTCGTTCGACACTTACCCAGTACCAGGCCAAATGGTAGGTACCCCAAGCACCAATCAGGGTCAAGATCGACCAAGCAACAGCTTGATCCTGCCAATTCAGGTTCAGAAATTGGGCTGTCAAAAACACGATTGAGGTAATCAGCCCCCATAAGAGAAATACTTGGTCGATACGAGTATAAAAGCCGGAAAATAGTTTGAAGTCTCTAAACTGAATCTGAATGTGCAACAGTCCTTCAAGATCTTGCACGTCTAAGGCATGTTGTTTGCGGCGAAGAATCGGTTCTGGGCTAACAGCAGTCATTCTATAGGGGTGAGTTGGGATACTTATTGTAGTTTAGACTTGTCTACCCAAAATTACCAAATCTCGATCAATCCCGTTGAGTTCGGCAATTTGGGGTAAGTAGCCCCATTGTATAAAGCCATGCTTCTCGAACAACTTGAGGCTCGGTTGATTGTGAGCGAAGATAAATGCTACTAAGGTTTTAAGATCCAAATTCGGTGCGCGATCGATCGCTTTGAGCAATAGTTGAGTGCCCAATTGTTTGTGATGGCAAGTGGGGCAAACATAGACGCTCACCTCTGCGGTATGTCGGTAAGCATCGCGGCCATAAAAGGATCGAAAACTAAACCAGGCAGCGATGCTCTCGTCTACTTCTAACACCCACAAGGGTCGCCGCTCTGGATTATGCGCGCTAAACCACTCCATCCGGCTGGCGACAGTCACTGGTTCGAGATCGGCAGTCGCCATCCGTCCGGGAATCGAGGTATTGTAGATCTCAATAATT
>NZ_JANNDR010000038.1:0-33313 GCF_031378165.1 Chamaesiphon sp. OTE_75_metabat_556 | reverse complement strand
TTCACGATCGTCTACGCGGATATTATGCAGGATTTGGGGATAAGTTTTAAAACTACTATCGACCAACTCCGCTAAAGATTTACCCGACTGCTGGACGATCGCGGCTAGATGTAAAGCCGTGAGCGTGCCGTCACCACTGACGCTATGCTGGGGCGAAAGAATGTGCCCCGACTGTTCGCCACCCAACATCGCGCCACTACTAGTCATCTCTGCCTGGACGTATTGGTCGCCGACGGCCGTGCGGACAACCTTACCCCCGAGAGCTTGCCAAGCCCGCTCGAAGCCCAAATTTGCCATTACTGTGGTGATAATTTCATCATTCGGGAGTAGACCCTGTTTGCTCAGGTATTGCCCCCAGAAATAGAGGATATAGTCACCATCGACTTTACGACCGAGATTGTCTACGGCCAAAACGCGATCGGCATCGCCATCGAAAGCAAACCCGAGATCCGCCTGATGCAGAACTACCGCTGCTTGCAAAGCTGCTAGATGCGTCGAACCACAATTGACATTGATTTGATCGCCATCGGCCTCCTCATTGAGACAAATCAACTCCGCACCCAACCGGGTAAAAATCTCTGGAGCTACCTTGACTGCGGCTCCAGCAGCCAAATCGAGGACGATCTTCATCCCCGCTAAACTGGCATCAGGCGCGAGGGAATCCTTCATCGCCTCTAGATACTGGGTAATTAATTCGGGCGTGAAGTAAAGATGACCCCATTTTTCCGGCTCAATATTCGCCCCAGATTGGCCTCTGATCCCGGCCTCGATCGCCGCCTGCAAGTCCTTAGCTAATTTTGTACCATTTGCACCAAAAAACTTAATCCCATTATCTTCCGGCGGATTGTGGCTGGCCGAAATCATCACGCCACCGATCGCATCGCTCGTCGCCGTCAGATGGGCGACTCCTGGCGTCGGGCACAATCCCAGGTTCCAGACTTCCAGCCCCGCCGAGGTAATTCCTGCCGCTAAAGCACTAGCCAACATATCGCTAGAATTGCGCGAATCTTGGCCGATAACGATCGGCCCCACATCACGATCGGCATCAGATGCCGCCTGCCGCAAGACCATTCCCGCCCAGTAGCCCACTTGGAGAGCCAAGTTAGCTGTCAGGACATCGCCGACTCTGCCCCGAATGCCATCGGTACCAAACAAGGGTGAATTGGGGAGATTGAGATACTGAATCGGGGTAGATGTAGTCATATATACATTGAGGGGAGGAGATCGCTAGCTTGGTAAATCGTATTACTCTAGGTGGCATTCTGCAAGAGCGATCGCTTCGTGGTGGACGCTCTATTGATCGCGGCTAGAATCCAAAAATAGGTAATTAGCAACTAGATCGAAGGTAATTCTAGTTCGATCGTGCCCAAAGTCTAACTCCTTCGGTAAGCACCACAACTATATACGGTTCGCCTCAATTTCGGGATCGGGGTAAGTCACATACAGTAGAGAAGTAGCAGCCGAGCTAGTTAACAACCAACCGTTAACCACAGAAGAGGTACGGAAAACCACCCTTCAAAAAAGTCTCAGTTGGCTCAACGATAAGGATTGATATGTAATATCGATCGTGCGACTGGCTGATTGTGCTCGTCGTCATTATTCAAACTGTTGTCATTATTTAGGAAGTAGTTATAGTTTTATGGGAAAAGTTGTTGGCATTGACTTAGGAACTACCAACTCCTGTGTTGCCGTAATGGAAGGTGGCAAACCCACCGTAATCGCTAACGCCGAGGGATTCCGCACTACCCCTTCTGTTGTCGCATTTGCGAAAAATGGCGATCCATTGATTGGGCAAATCGCTAAACGTCAAGCGGTAATGAATCCTGAGAATACGTTCTCCTCCGTCAAACGCTTTATCGGGCGCAAATTTGATGAAGTCAACCAAGAAGCCACCGAGATCTCCTACAAGGTTGTTAATGATGGTGGAAGCGTTAGAATCGAGTCTCCTGGTTTAAACAAAAAATTCGCACCAGAAGAAATTTCGTCTCGAATTCTCAGAAAATTGATCGATGATGCGAGTAAATACTTGGGTGAGACTGTCACTCAAGCCGTAATTACCGTACCAGCTTATTTTAATGACTCTCAACGTCAAGCGACTAAAGATGCTGGTAAAATTGCTGGCATTGAAGTTCTACGGATTATTAACGAACCTACTGCTGCGGCACTAGCTTACGGTTTAGACAAAAAGAGTAACGAAACAATTCTCGTTTTTGACCTCGGGGGCGGTACCTTCGACGTATCGGTACTCGAAGTCGGCGATGGTGTCTTTGAAGTGCTCGCCACTTCTGGTGACTCGCACTTAGGTGGGGACGACTTCGACAAGAAAATCGTCGATCATTTAGCCACTACCTTCATGAAAAACGAAGGCATCGATCTCCGCAAGGATCGTCAAGCTCTTCAACGTTTGACTGAAGCTGCTGAGAAAGCTAAAATCGAACTGTCTAGTGTCACGCAGTCCGAAATCAACCTCCCCTTTATCACAGCCACTCAGGATGGCCCCAAGCACGTCGAAATGACCCTGACTCGTGCTAAGTTTGAGGAAATCTGCTCCGACTTGATCGATCGTTGTCGCGTTCCGGTTGAGAATGCAGTCAGGGACGCGAAAATCGATAAGGCTCGTCTAGATGAAGTAGTCTTAGTCGGTGGTTCTACCCGGATTCCCGCAGTCAAAGAATTGGTCAAACGCCTCTTGGGTAAAGAGCCTAATGAGACGGTAAACCCTGATGAAGTAGTTGCAGTCGGTGCAGCGGTACAAGCTGGTGTCTTGGCTGGTGAAGTCAAAGATATCCTGTTGCTCGACGTTACACCACTATCTCTAGGTGTCGAAACCTTGGGTGGTGTTATGACCAAGATTATCCCTCGCAACACTACCATTCCGACCAAGAAGTTTGAAACCTTCTCGACAGCGGTAGATGGACAAAGCAACGTGGAGATCCAGATCCTCCAAGGCGAACGGGAAATGTCTCGCGACAACAAGAGTTTGGGTACCTTCCGTCTCGACGGGATTCCTTCGGCTCCACGCGGCGTCCCCCAAATCGAAGTCACTCTCGATATCGATGCCAACGGGATCTTGAATGTCACTGCCAAAGACAAAGGTACTGGTAAAGAGCAGTCGATCAGCATTACTGTAGCGTCTACTCTGGACAAAACCGAAGTCGAACGGATGGTGCGCGAAGCTGAAAATAATGCTTCCACTGATAAAGAAAACCGCGACAAAATCGATCGCAAAAACCAGGCTGATTCCCTCACCTACCAAGCTGAGAAGCAACTCCAAGAACTCGGCGAGAAAGTCCCCGCAGCAGATAAGACCAAGCTCGAAGGCTTAATCAAAGAACTCAAGGAAGCTGTCGCCAAAGAAGATGACACCGAAATCCAACGCCTGACTCCCGAAGTCCAACAGACTCTAATGGCGATTGGTAGTAATATCTACGCCCAAGCAGGTGCTGGTGATGGCGGCGGTAGCGATGACGCCGATGGTGGTGGTGGTACTCCTCCTGGTGGTGGTGCGACTGGTGGTGCCGATGATGTCATCGATGCCGAATTCTCCGAAACTAAATAGTTTTTAGTCACTCACAACCGGCTTCCCCTGCGAAGCCGGTTTTTTTTGCCAGATCGTAAATCTCCCTGCAGAATGGTGAATACTAAACTCAACCACTCCACCCAAAGTCGCAAACCTAACGCCTAAAGTTTAATCCCTATCCCCTATCCCCTAATCCCTAATCCCTAATCCCTAATCCCTAGATCGATGAATTTATTTGACGAAATAATTCCCGCCCAACCAGACAAGGTTAATTTGTACGCTCCATACTTCATGAAATCTGCCGCCAGACGGAACGTTTTGCCCAAGGCGATTACGCTCTATTATAAAGGCGGACTCGGCGGTCATCGATCGATCGAAGGGGGCGAAAAAATTCCGTATGTCATCAATTGGGCCGTCCAGAACCTCCCTGGCGATCTGACCAGATGCACCATGATGTTTGATGATAATGCCGATCTCACCTACGAGATCAATTTGATGAACTCCGAGCTAATCGGCTATCTAATTGATTGGTTAATTAACATCCGCGATGCTAATAATCCTGATTTCCCCCAGTATTTCTACCACAAACTGATGAAAATGGAAGAATAACTCCAGCTAATCCCGATCGATCTGGCAATCGAGCTTGGTGCTGCCAAGTATCCTAACTTTTGGCAGTACTTTTGCTATAAACTGAGGAAAATAGCAGTAGATCGCCATCGATGCCACCTGGTGTTCGCAACAGCAATCCAGACATCAACCAGCACCGGAGCAAGATCGGGGCCATCCCGGAACATCTCGATCCCTAATTTTAGTCATGGGGATCGCCGGCAACCCAGATTAGGCGATCGATCGAGCGCAAGTTAACCGATCTTTTTTCACTCGCTCAATCCAAGATTGACACTCATCCACCAATCTTGTCTGTTCCCGCACCCGATCGAGATCGCGCTGAGGCTAGATGCTAGGGCTGGTTGCCGATGAGTACTACTGATTATTGAGTTATATCGTTAACATGACTGAGGGTAAGTGCGTAGGGATGGATATGAAATACTTGCTGGTGGCTTCGACGGAAGCATGTAGTGGCAAATCGGCAACAATTTTGGGCATTGCCGATCGCTTACAGGAAAAAGGGCTGGAGATTGCCTATGCTCAACCAGTAATTACGCGGAGTACTCCAGATCGACCTGCTGCCGATCCGCTGATTGCGACCCAACCGTCAGTAACGACGATCGATAGTGACATTCAGCTCATGACCGAAGCACTGGCTTTACCCACAGCCAGCTTGGGACGGCCATTATTGGTGCTAGATGCTACTCGCACGCATGACAGGCTTACTGGTGCCGATCTCCAAGACTACGGCAAATTACTCCAGGAAAATGTCCGGCTCCCCGGCCAATTAGTCATTCTCGAAGGTGGTGCCAATCTCCATGAAGGAAGCTTATTCGGTCTGGCGACCGCGCAGATGGCCGCCGCTCTCGACGCGGGAGTATTGCTGGTCAATCGTTATCATCCCCTCTCCACCATCGATCTACTCTTATCGGCGCAGCAGCAGCTTGGGAGTCGGCTGTTGGGGTGCATCATCAATGACATCCCTCGCGATCGGGTAGAAACCGTCCAGACCACGTTGGTGCCCTTTCTCGAACGTTCCGGCATCCCCGTCTTTGGGGTCGTGCATCGCAATGGCTTATTGCGGAGTGTCACGGTCAAGCAACTGGTCGAAAAACTCGATGCGGAAATCTTATGTCGTCCCGATCGGTTGGATCTGATGGTCGAGAGCCTATCGATCGGGGCGATGAATGTCAACTCAGCTTTAGAATATTTTCGGCGCGGCAATAATATGGCCGTCGTCACTGGTGGCGATCGCGCCGACATTCAACTAGCCGCGCTCGAAACCTCTACACAGTGCTTGATTTTGACCGGACGCCTAGCACCACAACCTTTTATTGTCAGCCGTGCTGAAGACCTGGAGATCCCCATTCTCTCGGTAGATCTCGATACGCTCACTACCGTCGAAATCATCGATCGCGCCTTCGGTCAAGTCCGGCTCCAAGAAACCATCAAAATTAACTGCGCCCGCGAGTTATTTGGCAACCACTGCGAGATCGATCGCTTACTCTCCATGTTAGGCATCGGCTAGGGAGACGAGGGGACGGGGAGACTGGGGGACTGGAGGAAGCTTGCCTCCAAATTCACTATCCACTATCCACTATCCACTATCCCCTAAAACCTAATTCTCCTCATTCAACCAATCCAACTCGATACTCGTCTGAGAGGGAAGTGCAGCACTTTCTTCCAAGCCTCTGGAGCTGGAGCGATTGCGGATCGCGGTTAGTCGTTTGATGACTTGTTGCGGGTCAGAATTGGGCTTGAGTGTGTACAGCAGATTCTGGGAACTACAATCAGTGTTGGCTTTGGTCGTCGCGCAGATGACGGGCAGATTATTGAGCACCCCAGCAGTAACATATTTTAACTGGCCGCTGCGATACATTGATTGAAACCTAGCCGATACTTGGCGACAGCGAACTTGGGGGGTAAATCCCGCCTCACTGAGGTCTTCCGATCTCCAAATCACGATCGGGATATCACCTTTTTTGGTTCTAGCTACAGTGGCAGGAACGCCATCGGCTTTGCCACAGACAAAGTTGGTAGTTGCTGTCAACGCCTGACTGGATTCTATCAACCACAAGCTGTTGCCAACCATAGTGGCGATCGTGGCCAAACTGAAGACCGAGAGGCGGTGTGTGGCTAGGGTAGCGATTTTTAATGATTTCATATTATATTCTTCGATCGATTACTAAATAAAAGAAACACGATCCGATCCCAATGTTCCGAACGGGTTGGGAAGATATTTCACCACTCACCGCGCGACTGATTCACCCAGCAAATAATCGACAAATTGCCGTGCGGTACGCCCAGATCGCCCATTGTGTCTTGTCGCCCATTGTAGAGCCTGCCGATCGAGGTCGTCACTGTCCATCAGCAATTGTGCTGAAGTTGCTAAATGATGGACGATTTCGAGGTATTTTGGTTGGTCGGCGGGTTCAAAGGTCAGCGTGATGCCAAAGCGATCGCTAAATGATAACTTTTCTTGGACGGTGTCCCACATCTGCATCTCGTCGGCGTCTTGGGGTCTGGGTCGATCTGCGAAATATTCTCTGACCAAATGACGGCGATTGGAAGTGGCGTACACGACCACATTTTTTGGTCTGGCGATAATACTGCCTTCTAAAACTACTTTGAGGGCTTTAAAAGCTTCATCATCGGCCTCAAAGGACAGATCGTCGATGAAAATGATAAATTTCTGGGGTAGTTCGGCTAATCGATCGAGGATCGTCGGTAAATTGATCATCGCCGATTTACTGACTTCCAGCAGTCGCAGTTGGCTATCGGGAAAATAGTTTAATAAGCCTTTAATCAGGGATGATTTACCTGTACCTTTGCCACCATACAACAAGATATTTAGAGCTGGCCGTCCAGATAATAAAGATTTGGTATTCCCAATCAGAGTGTCTTTTTGGAGATCGTAACCGATCAGATCTTCAAGCTGAATTGGATCGGGATGCGCGATCCCGATCGGTCGATCTTGCCATCTAAATGCGCGATATTTACCAAAAATCCCAACTCCAGTTTGTTGATAATATCGAGCTAGATCGTCTACTAATTCACCCCAATTTCGACTGCGCAGAGCTGAGACAATCGGCGATTGTGGCTTGTCAATACTGCATTCTAGCCAGCAGACAGGTCTGCCGCCGATACGTTCGACCCAGCCAGGGATATATTGTCCGCAGGTGTAGAGGATGTACAAGGACTCAAGATCTTGTCGAGCAGCAAGTACTACGGTTGGCGATAACTGTTTTTCGAGTGGTTCGAGCGATCGAGCGCAGTCAAGTTTCTGAACTTCGATACTAAAGGGATTTTCGGCTTGGAGCACTCGCTCGATCGCATATTCTTCCCAGCTACAATTTGCAGTCGCTAAAGCTCTAAAAAACCGTCCGTAGGCAGTCAGACAAATCAGCGCATTACCTTGAGATCTGTCCCCATTGGCGATCGCTTGCAGCAAGTCGATCAGCGCGATCCCGACCTCGCTAGCTAAAATATCTTGATACAGTAGCAATCCCGCAATCGACCGCTGCATCTGATGGAGTTCCGCGGTGTGTCGGTCTAGGAGGGAGGAAATCATAAGTTGGGCGGTAGAGGGTAGAGGGTAGAGGGTAGAGGGTAGTGAATAGTGGATAGTGGATAGTGGATAGTGGATAGTGAATTAATTTAGGGTCGATCAGGGGTCTTTTTTAATTGTGCGCAGGTAATATGGCGATCGCTAGCAACCGATCGCTAGTCGCTGTATCCTAGATGAGGTATTTATATGCGCTAGATTAACAATCGCTTTTTTATATATATGTCTGCCGATATTACTAACTCTAAGCAAACCATCCGCATCGCTTCGCGGAAAAGTCAACTGGCATTGGTGCAAACCCATTGGGTGCAAGCCGAGTTGCAGAAACACTTTCCAGATCGCACCTTTGAAGTCGAGATGATGAGTACCCAAGGGGATAAAATTCTCGACGTGCCGCTGGCCAAAATCGGGGATAAAGGATTATTTACCAAGGAATTGGAAGTCAAAATCCTGGATCGATCGGCAGATCTGGCTGTACACTCACTTAAAGACCTCCCCACCAATTTACCAGAAGGTTTGATGCTCGGTTGTATTACCGAACGAGAAAATCCCGCCGACGCGCTAGTTGTCAATGCCAAACATGCTGGCGCACAGCTGCAAACACTGCCAGCCGGAGCGGTCATTGGCACCTCCTCGCTGCGGCGGTTAGCCCAGCTCCGCCATCATTTTCCCCACTTTGCATTCAAAGATGTGCGGGGAAATGTGAATACGCGCTTGGCGAAGTTGGATGCGGGTGAGTATGATGCCCTGATTCTGGCCGCAGCGGGCTTACAACGCCTGGACTTTGGCGATCGCATTCACCAGCTCATTCCGGCTGAGTTATCGCTCCATGCGGTCGGACAAGGGGCACTGGGGATCGAATGCCGGACTGAAGATCCCGAAGTGCTGGCTGTAGTCCAATCCTTGCAACATCAACCGACAGCCTACCGTTGCTACGCCGAGCGCGCCTTTTTGCGGGAACTAGAAGGTGGCTGTCAAGTGCCGATCGGTGTGAATACGACGATTGCAGGCGATCAGCTCACGTTAGTCGGGATGGTGTCGAGTCTCGACGGTCAACGCCTCGTCACCGATACAATTACTGGATTAGCTACCAATGCCGAACAAATCGGCAAGGATCTAGCTCATCTCCTCCGCTCTCAGGGCGCACAAACGATCCTTGACGAAATCTTTGAATTAGTGCGTCGGGACGGATTGAAGAAGGTGTTAGACGAGCAGACGAATGGTTAGTTAGGACGGGGGGACGGGGGGACTGGGGGACAAAAGGACGCTTGCGTCCAAACTCTCTATCCCCTATCCACTATCCACTATCCACTATCCCCTATCCCCTAACGCTGACGCTGAAAAACTTTCAAATTCGCCAGCGCGCGTTGATAATTTACCGGATCGCCTTGTAATCTAAATAACTCTGCGGCAATCCGCAGATCGGCGATCGCGCCTTTGCAGTCACCAAATCGATGGCGGGCAAAAGCGCGATTATTGTAAGTAATCGCTTTTTCGGGCAAAATGCGGACGACTTGAGTGTAGTCGAGATAGGCACCCCAGTAATCGCGCATATTGACTTTGACGGCGGCGCGGTTGTTGTAAGCCAGCGCGTTGTTTGGGTCGAGGCGAATTACTTCGGTATAATCGACGATCGCGGGGATGTTTCGTTCGAGTTTCGCGTGTAAGATTCCTCGTTGGAGTCGCGCGTCTACATCTTCAGGATGTTGTTGGAGCGCGGCATCTAGGCTGGCAATGGTGGGTTGCACGGTCGCCACTTGGTTTGAATCGGTGGGTGCAGCCGTGGCTGCGAGTGGCAGCGATACTAGCGAGATCGCCGTCAGCATACTGAGTATGGACAAACAAGATTTAATCATCGGCAGATAAGATCGAAACTAGAAACAATCTACAGTTTATTGTAATTGCATTCCGGTATTCAATTCTACAACCACTCCGCCGATTGACTTATACCAACGATCGCCACAGCCGCTACAACTACAATATATAAATACGCCTAAATTACCCCAAGCTCATGACAGATCGGATTTTTTACATCTCACCGCTGATTAGGATCACGTTGAGTCTGTTGTATATCTCCTTACTGATACCGTTGCCTTTTTTGGCGACATTTACCCATGCGACGGTACCATCCTGGTTGTTGTGGGTGGGCATCGGGTTGGGATTTACAGCTTTGCAAGGTGCCTTGAGCCAGCGAGTGGTTGTAGACGATCTCCAGATCGCGGTAAATTATCCCGCTTGGGTGCCGACTTTTGTTACCAAAAGTTGGACACTGGCTTGGAGTGATGTTAAAGAATTAAAAATGCGGACGACTGGACAGGGTGGATTGGTTTATTATTTAATCGATCGTAGTGGTGCGGGATTTCTATTACCAATGCGAGTTGCTGGCTTCAATCGATTGGTACAACTCATTCAACAGGCAACATCGATCGATACCACGGATGTCTATCCTCTCGCTCAACCCTGGATGTATTTCGCTTTATTAGTCCTGACTGGATTTTTATTGCTAACTGATACCTGGACGATTTGGACGGCGATCGATCTCGGCTGATAGTGGTTGTTTTAAAGAGAATTCATAGAGGATTCATAGAATGATTCGATTACCTCCGGTAGGCTTCTGCTAAGGCAGAGGCTCCGCCAACGCCAACGATAATTACCTAAGCGATCTTCGTGACGAGAGTTTGATAACTTGCAAACGAGATTCAAGATCTAGCTAAGGTCAACAAATATTTTAACTATCCACTATCCACTATCCACTATCCACTATCCACTATCCACTACTCCCTGCTCCCCGCTCTATAATACGATCGATAATTCTTCTTATGGATGACTAAATTTCCAAGTATTATCATCAGCGTACCAAGTACGATCCAGACACGATCGCCTCCAAAAGTCAGGGCTTGGACTGGAGCACCCAACCAAAATCTTATAAAGAATATAAGATTGGGACAGTTTACGATCTCAAACCATACTTGCAATCGACCAAACAGGATAACGAGAGTTACTGGTGGCAGCGATTATCATTATTTTTATTGTGTAGTTATGGGTTGACAGCACGGATTCAAACGATGGGCGAACCGATGTATTTGCGAGCGGCACCATCGGCAGGGGGACTATATCCGGCGGAGGTTTATTTAGTATCGAAAGGAACTAGTTTCCTGCCAGCCGGATTGTACAACTATCAAGTTAAAGATCATACCCTGATTCACTTTTGGGCGAATGATGTCTGGCTGCAGATTCAAGGTGCTTGTTTCGGACATCCAGCCCTGATCGTGGCTGATATAGCCCTAATTACGACTGCGGTATTTAATCGATCGGCATGGCGATATCAAGATCGAGCATATCGGCGGATCTGTTTAGATACTGGGCATTTATTAGGAAACATCGAACTAGCGGGGGCGATGAATGGGTTTAGACCTTATTTTGCTGGTGGTTTTATCGATCGTCAAATCGATGAATTACTCTATCTCAATCCAGAACAAGAAGGGACTATTTGCGTAATTCCGCTGGTTGATATCGATACGCATCCCGATGCAGCGATCGCTGCTTTTCCAACAGCATTGCCATCAAGAATTAACCTCGAATATGCAGAGATCCCCGATGGCCAACTATTGAAAAATTGCCATCAGATGACAGAAATTGCTGAATTCAGACAGTTACCAGCCAACCCGTCGGATATCGATTCAGTCCAATTGGATGATAAATATAATTTTCCATTTTGTCTAAAGATTTCGACCCGAACTAACCCGATCGATTGGCACGATCATATTCCCTTGGCTGAATTGGAAAATACCATGCTCAAACGGCGATCGACTCGTGCCTATACTGGGGCAGAATTGACGCTCGACGAACTCAAGCAGATTTTAGACTTTACTTATCATCCCCGCCACTATGCCGAGCAAAATTTAGATCCCAACCCCGACTATTTCGATCTGAGTTTAATCGAAACATTTATTGCGGTTTCTGGCGTCCAAGGTTTAGAAGAAGGCTGTTATTACTATGCACCGCGAGCGCAAGAACTCCGCCAGATTCGGTTCAAAAACTTTCGTCAAGAATTGCATTATCTCTGCTTGGGACAGGAATTAGGCCGCGATGCGGGGGCGGCAATTTTTCATACCGCAGATTTGAACATGGCGGTACAAAAATATGGCGATCGTGCTTACCGTTATTTACATTTAGATGCGGGGCATTTGGGGCAAAGAATCAATCTAGCAGCAATTCGGCTAGAGGTGGGCGTCAGCGGGATTGCGGGCTTTTTTGACGATCAAGTCAATGAAGTTTTGGGAATTCCTGAAGACGAAGCTGTCTTGTACATCACGACATTGGGACGTCCAGCCTAACTGGAGCTAAACCAGTCGGTTTTACGTCTGGATTTTGGAATACAGAATTGTTAGTATCGATCGCAATCAGATCTCAATCATCATGACTAAACTAACTAAAACTTGGGTCGCGGTAATTGGGGCAATTCTAGCAATCGGACTATTGCTGCCACTTTTACCAGTACTAGCCAATACATCACCCAGTGCAACGCCAGTTAAGCCAGCAACAGTCAATCTGACTGGCACGATTAAAAAATTAGCAGTTGAAGGTACTTGTTATCAACTGGCTGCTGATAACGGTAAAAAATACGAATTGATGGGTAAATTCCCCAAAATTGATGGTATCAGAGTGCAAGTTAGTGGCGTCCCCAAGTCAGATATGGTGACTATTTGCCAAGTCGGACAACCGTTACAAGTTAAGACCGTGCGAGTAATTAAGTAGCGATAGCGATCAGGTGATTGTGATTAGTAGCTGGGGAAGCACTTGCCGCCATCGACAAGTGCTTCCCCGGCAGTCACTGGCACGACAGATCTGAATTCTCCAGTTCTTTGGTGCTCCTTGCCATAAATATTATCTTCTTTCCCGATCTACTTGCGGAATGAGAGTTAGAACCTTGCTAGCTGCTGTTTGAATCAGCGATCGGAGCGTTGCTAATAGCTCTGATTCGGTATAGGGTTTGGAGAAATAAGCAGAAGCCCCTAAATTCATCGCTAACATCCGATGTTTTTCGCTGTTGCGGGAAGTGAGCATCAGGATCGGGAGATTTTCAAAATCTTCGGTCGATCGCAAGGCTTCTAGTACTCCATAGCCATCTAGTCGAGGCATCTCGATGTCACAAATTGCTGCTTGAACAATTAACCCCGCTAGGAGTTTTTCAACGGCTTCTTGTCCATCTTTAGCTTGTTCGACTTGATAGCCTTCTTTTTCTAGCATTAGGGCTAAATAACGACGGACATTAATCGAGTCATCTATGACTAAAATTGGATTAGTTGTTTGATGATTAGGGGTGAGATCGATTGAGACAGATGATTTTTCTCGCACGGGAATTGAATTTACTGGAGCAGCGGATTTAGAAGACATCCAACTTGCGAATTGAATCAGATCGACTAGTGGCACGACCCGACCATCACCTAAAATAATTGAGTTACCGAAACCTGGAGTTAAGGGCATCGGACTATCGATCGATCTCAACGTCACTTCTTGTTCGCCCCAATATCGATCGATAGAAAAGGCCGTCGATGTTCGAGCTTCGCCGACAATTAATACGGTTGGTTGGGAAATAGTGGGTCTACCTGGTAATCCAAAAGTTCTACTATTTCGACCAAATGAAATTCCTTGCTCTAATGCAATCAGCGGAATCGATTGGGATTGCCAAGTTATTTTGGTGCCATCGGCTGTGACTAGATCGGGATCGAAATGAATAATTTCCTTGACACTATCCACCGATACAGCGAACACAAATCCCGATCGTTCGAGCAGCATGATTTTGACGATCGATAAGGTTAATGGTACGCGGATTGTAAAAGTCGTGCCGATGCCAGGTTGAGTTTCGATCCGAATATTGCCGCGCACTTGCTCGATATTGGTACGCACGACATCCATCCCCACACCGCGCCCAGAGAGTTCGGTGAGACTGGCGGCGGTACTAAAGCCTGGTTCAAAAATGACATCGAGCAATTGAGCTTCCGGCATTTTAGATATTTCGGCAGCGGGTAAACCCATCTGCTGGAGCCGATCTCGGATCCGATCGAGTTTCACGCCACCGCCATCATCAGCGATCGTAATCATCGTTTCACCACTGCGCTGACTGGCGGTGAGGACGATCGATCCCTGAGTCGGTTTCCCCGCAGCCATCCGCGTGGCGGGATCTTCGATCCCATGATCGAAGGCATTGCGGAGCAGGTGCATCAGCGGATCGCTCAAGTTTTCCAGCATGGCTCGATCGATCCCGATATTTTCACCTTGAATCGTCAGGGTGACGGATTTGCCGAACTGGACAGATAGATCGCGAATTAGGCGCGGAAACCGTTTGGTGACATCGGCAAAGGGAATCGTCTGAGAGCGGGTCAGGTTAACCTGGAGCGTGCGGGTAGTTTGGTTGAGACTACTGACCGATCGAGTCATTTCCTGAAGACTCAGCTCGATGTCAGCGGTTACTTCTTGCAATTGGACGATCGTTTCAATTTGATTTTGCGAAACTAGGTGGAGATCGCTATATCGATCCATTTCTAGCAAGTCAAATCCCTGTGTGGATGAAGTTAGGATTGGGGGATTCGCTGGGGTGGTGGTAGTTTCGGTGGGGGGAACTAGCCCTTGGATTGCCGCTTTGTCATACCATTGCCGGAGTTCTTGGTTGGATGATTCTAGGTGCTTCATCCGTTTTCGCATCAAGCCAGTGTAATTCTGAATTTCGGCGAGGCGCAGATCGATCGCATTCCGTTCGAGAATTAATTTGCCGAAGGCGGTATTAAATTGTTGCAGGTACTCTACAGGTACCCGCACGGTTTGAGCTTGATGCTTGGGATTTGAGAGGGTAGGAGCGGAAACGATTTCAGCGGTAACGGTTGGTTGAATTACCGGAAGATCCACGTTTAAATCGGTCGGAAATTCGGGACTATCAAATGCGGCTAGTTCACTAAATAACTCTAGTGGTGATTCACCTTGCAGCAGCAGAGTACTGATATCTGATTGTCGTTCGTTATCGTCCCAATTCACGCTGAAGTCGGTGGGAAATTCTGGGCTGTCGAATGCGGCTAGTTCGCTGAATAATTCTAGTGGTGATTCATCTTGCAGCAGCAGAGTACTAATAGCTGATTGTCGTTGATGATCCTCCAGATCAACGCTGAAGTCGGCAGGGAATTCGGGACTGTCAAATGCGGCTAGTTCACTGAATAATTCTAGGGGTTGAATATCATCGTCGCTAAAAGTGAAGTCTGCATCGCTTTGGATATCTAGATTGGCAATTTCTGACTGCAATAGCAACAAATCTAGGGATTCTAGTCCAGAAAGCGAAGGATTAAATCCTTCGTCAAGCATCTCCAGCGGCGGATCGAGTTCGATCGGTGTTGGGACATTGCTGGGGGCTGCGGGAAGTCGATCGGGTATTTTGTCAAATCGCCCCAATAGTACTAATGAGTGAGCTTTGCGCCAAATCTTGATGGCTCTCCGAGTAAGTTCATTTGCTCGATCGGCAGAGCTAATTTGACTCTGACTGGTGACGGACTGACATAGATCGACGAATCGATCTAAGTTCGCCATTCGCCCAAAGTCGCTCAATTCTTCTGCTGTTGTCTGCAATTCTTGCAAGAGTTGAACAGGGGATAGCTGCTCGAATCGATCGTTCAGTAAATCGAGAGCTTCGTTAACGCCACTTTCAAATAACAAGATCCCTGGATCGACATCCCCCTCTTGAGACAAGAGCGCGTCTTCATCTTCAGGGCGGAGATCGCCCAAATGCTGGCGCAATCGATCGAAAATCGGCTGGGAGTGAGTATTCAACCAAGCTTCATCGACTACTTGCGATCGACGGTGCAGATCGCCCACTTGCCGCAAACAATCGACCCCTGCTAGTAATAGCGTTTCCACCTCTGTACTAATCGGTTTGGAATGGTACCGCACGCGGAGGATCTTGAAAAAGTCCTCAAGCTGGTGGGCGACGTGACTTAGTTGCCCAAATCCCATCATGCCTGCGCCGCCCTTGACTGAGTGAGCGGCCCGAAGGGCTTCGTCGAGTGCTTGGGGATTGGGAATTGTATTGGCTAAACCGAGGACTGTAGCTTCGATGCGATCGCAACAATCTTCTGATTCATCCAAGAACTTGAGGGGAATTCTATTGTCGTTATCCATGACGGAGATGGGAGGGGCGATGGGAGTGAGTGGGCAAGGGCATAATTAACGCTGTAGGGGCAGGTTTATGCGACTAATTCAAACTTGAAATTAACTTCCGTACGAACCTGCCCAACCCCACTAACAACCTGACGATCTGAATGTTGATAGCGGGTGAGGGCGGGTTCGTACGATAGTTATCGTTACATTCGCTAGCTCTAGCATAAACCCGCCCCTACAGATCTTCCTTTCTTCAATCAATCGGTTCTTGGGGCGATGGGGGTTCGTTACTTAAACCTGGAACTGGGCGACTTTTTCTTCGAGTTGTTTGGCAACTTGAGAAGTCGATTGCATCGATGCAGCCATCTGACTGGAGAAAGTAGAACGTTCCTCAGAAGATACCGTTACTTGCTGGATCAGTTGTGTTACCACTTTTGCAGTCTCCGCCTGGGAAATAGTCGCTGTCGAAATCGAACTCATCAGGATATCGATCTCCTGGGACTTTTGCAGCATTTGATTTAGTTTTTGCTTAGTAGCTTCCACCAATCGCGTCCCATCAACTACTTGCGCTGTACCCAACTCCATCACCTGGGCTACGTCCTGGGTTTCGGCTTGAATTGCCGCGACAATCTGGGCGATTTCGCGCGTTGCCACTGCCGATTGTTCGGCTAGTGCGCCCACTTGCTCGGCAACAACGGTAAAGCCGCGACCTTGTTCTCCAGCTCGGCTGGCTTCGACACTGGCGTTAATTGCCAGGAGGTTGGTTTTGAGGGCAATTTCTTCGATCAGGGTCACTACCTGGGAAATTTTTTGGGAAGATTCGCCCAACCGCTTCATTTTCTTCGCAGATTCCCCGACAGTGGTGCGGAGACTGAGAATACTATCTACCGTTTGAGCCATTGCCTCGGTACCTTCCTGAGCCACAACATAGGCTTCCTTGGCGATCGTCGATGCTTGGTTGGCATTGGTAGCAACGGTTTGAATCGAGTCGGTCATTTGTTCGACGGAATTAAAGGTGCCGCGAATTTCGGCTGCTTCCGTAATTGCCTGTTCTGAAAGCTCACGGATATCGCGTTCGTTCGATCCCAGAGATGTTGTCACTTGTCCGGTGCCTTGTTTCACTTCGATCGCAATATCTCGAAGACTATCAATTACCGCATTAAATAGATCCGCAACCGTACTCAATTCCAGCGAATCTAGACTAGCTCGGACTGTTAAGTCTCCATTTGTCGCACCTTCGATTTCATTAACTAGATTCAAAATGCCCTCTTCCAATAGTTCCCGCTGTTGACGTTGCTGTTCGACTTCTTGCTGACGAGCATCTAAGTTAACATCAATTTGCTGCGCCATCTGGTTGAGGTTGTGAGTAAGTACGCCGATTTCATCTTGCCGGAGATCTTCTTCTAACCGCACACCAAACTGACCTGCCGCAATGCGATCGGCAAATTCAGTCAATCGTCGAATCGGCCGCGAAATGGAGCGATGCAAAGGGCTGAGAATCAAAATCGCCACCAATAAAATTCCACCCCCAATCCCATAGCCGGACAGGGTAATTTGTTGGAGGTTGCGATCGACTTGGGTTTGCGGCTCCCCGACATAGGCAATCCCGATCGGTTTTGCTGTCTTGGGATCGAGCTGTTGTCGATGATCGTACAGTGGGGCATAGCTCGTCATGTAGTCAACGCCAATAATATTGGCATCTCCGACAAAAACTTTGCCTTGATTTAATACTTTGTCGGCAACGGCACTAGATACTCTGGTTCCCGTTGCTCGCGTTGCTTTATCCGCATAGGGGACATTTGTGCTCACCCGCCAATCCTGAGCAAACAGAGTGGCGGTGGATACGCCTGTCTCGCTTCTGAGTCTGTCCACCAGATCGTAGTTGCGGTTGACTAGGGTACCGACGATCGCCGTCCCAACCTGTTTTCCATTCAGTTGAATTGGTTGAACGGACATCAACACAAACCCAATTTTACCGCTGTCAACGTCAAAGGTGCCCTCTGGGTAAGGTTTTTTTGCTGTGGAGAGACCAGCCGTTGCTTGAGTTCGTAGCCCAATATCAGCTTGTTTGGCTAGTCCTAATTTCTGTAGTGATGGGCTTTTTAGCAGTTCGATCCCGCTCAGATGTCTGGCATTTTTTAAAGCTGCCTGAACGATCGCAATGTCACCTAATTCAATCCCTGGCTGAGTGGCTACCGGAATAAATTGAGTTGGAGCGATTTTTGCTGTAGGTAAAGGCGAATACTTGGAAGTTTCTGCTCGCACCGTTTGCACTGATTGGGCGATCGTTTGTCCCTTACTATTGGTAATTAGATAGAAGCTAGCATTTGGTTTGAGAGCTTTGGCTGTTTGAATAAAAGAAGTTAGTTTCGCTTGTTGAGCGGCGGTGGCAGGATCGTCGGGATTGATTCCGGCGGCGATCGCTGACTGCGCCAGAATATTAGAACTATCGGCAATCTGCCGCGTTTCAGACTGCACAGATTTTTCCAGGAGTAGCAGCTCAGTCTTCAACAGACTTCTGAGGTCATCTAGTGCTGACTGTCTAGACATGCCGACAATCCCCTGGGTCACAGCGATCACCGGAATAGCTGCGCCGGCAACCAACAAGGTGGTAATTTTGGCTCGAATCGAGAGGTTATTCCAAATCTGTGCTGGCTGCTGCCACCAGACTTTAGCAGAAGGCGCGATTTCTAAGACCGAACTGGGTGTAATTTTTTCAGCGTCGTAGGTGTCCCGATCTATGGTCATGAGATTTATGCCTATTAATATAAAGTTTTAGATAATACCGATAGCCAGCGGTTAAAACCGCCGCTAGTGATGCAAAGTCCGCCTTCGCGGACTAAGATTTCAGTCCGCCTTCACGGACTTTGCATCATTAGCTACGACTTCAGTCGTTGCTAATCTGTAGGTAGCTGCTCGAACCGAGTTGGGGCAGTGGCGATCGTCGCTGGATTGAATACCAAAATTTGTTTATCTGCCTCGATGAAACAGCCGAGCAGATGGGGCTGTAGACACGCTGGCACGTCGGCAACTGACAATTGCAAATGCTGCGGTTCAAACCGAGCAACACCTCTCACGCGGCTAACTGCCAGCCCTAGAGATGGTTCGTTGGACGAGCCAGCAGGATCGATTCTCCCCTGGAGACGCTCCGCGAACGATTCAGGCTCAGTCGCCGCCAACTGCATCACCACCACTTGATAATCGCGAGGATTGGTAAGTATCTGTGGTAAACCCAACAGCTGACCGAGATCGACAACCCAAAAGACTCGATCGCGAGCATTCATCATGCCGATCATAAAAGCTGGCAGATTTGGCAGCGGTGAGATTGCGGTAGCAGGAACAAGCAGAGCTTCTTGGACTCGGGCCATTGGTAGCAACGCCGGAATCTCTGGTGTTAATTGAAACCGTAGATAAAGATCGCCTGTAACTACTAATGGTTGGAATAATTCAGGTAGAAGTTGCTGAAGTCTGGTGAGAGTAGTATTCGTTGTCATAGGTTTAAACCACGACGGCTTGAACGGCGGTTAGTAACTCTTCGGCAGTATAGGGTTTAGTCAAATAGACCTTGACTCCCTGCTTGAGTGCCCAAACTCGATCGACATCCCGATTCTTGGCAGTACAAGCGACGATCGGAATACTCGCCGTCTCTGGTTGCTTTCTCAAATGACGGCACAGCTCCAATCCGCCCATCACGGGCATCATCCAATCTGTGACGATCGCATCTGGTCGATCTGCCCTCGCTTTGTCGAGTGCTTCCTGACCATTCACAGCCGTAATCACTGTATAACCTGCTTTTGTCAGATATTGACAAACCAGTTCCAACTCAGCCTGCATATCATCGACCACTAATATTTTTGACATTTGTTATTCCTAATTAAAAACAGTTTCAAATCGCATCGATGAGTAATAAGTTCATAGTTCCCCGATCGAACCAAAATGTCCGCAATTGTCTAAGTTAAATATTTCTCAACTACTGCGAGTAAATCTTGTTCGGTGAATGGTTTGGTGAGATAGTCCGTCGCTCCGACGAGATTCGCTCTGACTCGATCGACTAAACCCTTATTTCCCGTCACCATAATAATCGGGGTTTGGGCCAATGCCGCACTACTTCTAAATAAGCTGCACAGTTTATACCCATTGATCCCTGGCATCGTGATGTCCATCAAAATCAGATCTGGCTTGAGCCGAAAAATAATGCCAGAAGCTTTGATGGGATCTTCAAGTTTAGTGAGTTGGTATTTACCCTTATTCCCCAAAAATCGCTCCATTTCATCGAGAATTAGCGGACTATCATCAATACAGGCAATTTGGTATAAGTCTCGATTGATAGGAGCAATACTCAACTTTTGTTCGAGATCTGGTAGTTGCTCAACCGAGTTAACTGGCGGCAAATCTGGTTCGGGAATCAGCGGAAGTCGATCGAATGGTGCAGCGGGATCCCGCAAGCAGATCGCATCGTGGCGAAGATAAGGCGTGAGCAGTTGGACTAACTTTAATTCGTCTTGCTTGAGAAATAATGCTAACTCTCGTAGACTCCGCCCTTTCATTAATTGCGCGATCTGATGTAAGGCTTTGGAACTCAAGATACCGCCGGGGACGGGAGTTTCCAGGAATTTGGCATTGGTTAAGTACGGGCGTTGATGTGGAGATCGGATAATTGTCGTAAATTTTTGCCAGATCTTTAGCCGCTGCTGATAATAGTCGATCGTGGCGGCGAGGTCTAAGCTAGGGGGTGGATTCAATCCGGTGGCGATCGGCATCGGTCGATCGGGATGCCATGTCATCTGCTCATTTCTCAGCCATAGCAGCGATTCAAAGGCTGCTTTGGTCAAGTCTGTGGAAATTTGCTCTAGTTGCACTCGTTGGCGAAGCCTCTCCTTTGGAGCATCGAGCAATCCCGCTAACGCCAGCCGCTCTAGTTCCGGCCATACCATATTGCCCGAATCAACTTTTACCGATTGGGCTGCTTGCTCGTAGCCCAGGGAGCGTAAACGATCGACCAATTGCGGCAAAGATTGGATCGAGCAATCAACCGCTAATAATTTGCCAAATCTCAGGTAAATATTCCAGACGATCGAGCCATGAACTATCTCAAGACAGCCAGTACTTTGCTCGTTAGCTAACTGAGTCAGTAATTGGGAAGGATCGATCTCTGTGTTCATACGATATTCTTAAGCGTCTTATCCTCAAGAATTCCCCAAACAGCACCCAAAATTCGTGTTCTCAACATTACATTACTTTCCAGCGATCGCCCAGTCAAAATTTAGATATCGCTGAATTAATATATGCTCTGATGACTTCGATCCAATTATTTAATGATGCTGGGGAAGTCACTAAGATCGCCAAAATTCTCCCCGTCAAAATCGAGAAATGGTGTCAAAATGATGGTGGTTATCAATATCGATCGACTGTCGATCTCATATTATCAAAACGCGATCTGCGCTCTCCTATTCACACATTTCTGAGGAAGATTTACTCCGGCTTAACTGTCACTACTCCATAGGCACTCGGCGAGAGATATTGACGTGCGGCGAGTTGGATCGTGTTGGCATCTACAGCTTGAATCTGTTGGGGATAATTGAGTGCTGGAGCTAGATCGCCGACTACCGATCGATAATACCCGTACAGATCCGCACGATCGCTCGGAGTTTCGGTACCGAAAATATAGCGGTTGGCAACTTGTCTGCGGATGCGCGCGAGTTCGGCATTAGTCACGAGGGTGGTTTGGAGTTGGAAAATATGCTGAGTAATAATTTGCTCGACTTCGGCCAGATGTTCGCTCGGCAACTGGGCACTCAGATAAAATAAGCCTTGAATCCGATTGCTCATATTGCTCACGCTGATATTGTTCACCAGTTGGCGTTCTTCGCGCAATTCTTTGACCAAGCGAGAAGTACGGCCAGAGCTGAGGATCGCCGCCAGGATATCGAGTGGATAAGTTTCGGCCAAATGCATCAAGCCAGGAACGCGCCACACCATAATCAATCTGGCCTGTTGGAGACTCGGATCGATGTGTTCTTTGCGGACGATGCGCGCAAAGGCGGGTTCGGGTGTAGGTTGCGCTTTGCGACCGACAAATTCGGCGGTAGGAATACTACCACTTTGTGAGGCAAAACCATCGGAAACGATATCGATTAACTCTTCGACGGGGAGATTTCCCACCGCTACTGCCGTCATCGCTGTCGGTTGATAATTGGTCGCGTGGAAATAGCGCATCTGTTGGGAGGTAATCCCCTCAATCACGGCTTCTGGCCCTAGCACTGGCCGCCGATATGGTAACTTGGCAAAGGCCACTTCGATCGCTTGCTGATAGATCCGGCGGGAGGAGCTGTCATGAGATCTCCGAATTTCTTCTAATACCACCAATTTCTCCCGCTCGAAGTCATCATCGGGGATGCGGGGATTGGTGACGACATCGATTTGCAGGGGCGCGAGCGCGGCAAAATCTTTGGGGGCAGTGGTGATGTAGTAGTGGGTATAGTCTTGACTCGTCGCGGCATTTGTCACCGCACCGCGTGCTTCGATCAGCCGCTCGAATTCCCCCGCTGCCAATCTGGACGTACCTTTGAACACCATATGCTCCAGGAAGTGCGCCATCCCATTAATCCCATCAGTTTCGACGCAGGAACCGACGTTCAGATAGATATTGAGATTTACCGCTTCGACTGGCATCTGTTCGGCAACGATCGTCAACCCATTGGGCAAGGTGCGAACGGTAGGGCGATTGAGGGTGCTAGTCACGGCGATGGTACTCCTGCTAAATAAGACGATCGAATTTCATTGTCTTCCTTAGTATAGTAGACGGCTCGATCAATCTAGATTTTGGCTGGGAGCCATTGGCGATCGAGCCATTCCGCCTACCAATGTCCAGTCAGCCCCATCCTCGTCATTGCCAGCCCATTTGAGTATAAAAAGCCGATCGATAGTACCGATCTTCCAGTCCGTAGCGTTATCAAGTCCTCTTTTGCGGGAAGTATATATATAGTGGCTGTAAAAAATTTTACAGCGTATTTTCTCTTGCAAAAGTATGTCAACCGCACAGTTAATCGCTCGATCTCCACAGCGCATCTTTGATTTTATCGATCGTAAATCTTTACCAACGCCTTATCTGGTGATAGATTTGCCAGAGATCGAGGATAACTATCAAACTTTGGTAGCACAATTGCCAGACACTCAGATCTACTATGCTGTCAAAGCCAATCCCGCCCCAGCAATATTGCAACTGCTAGTCAAACTCGGTGCGAGCTTTGATGCTGCCAGTCTGCCCGAGATCCAAGCCTGTCTGGATGCTGGTGCCCAACCGCGCCAGATCTCCTTTGGTAATACCATCAAAAAAGCTGCCGACATTGCCGCAGCCTATCAACTAGGAATTCGGCTCTTTGCCTTTGATAGTCTACCAGAACTCGAAAAATTGGCAGAGCACGCACCGGGCGCGCAGATTTACTGTCGATTGTTGATGGAGTGTACTGGTGCCGAATGGCCGTTATCGCGCAAATTTGGGTGCGAGCTAGATATGGCTAAAGATTTGCTGATTCATAGCGATCGATTGGGGTTGCAGCCTTATGGTGTCTCGTTTCATGTCGGTTCTCAGCAGTTAGATGTGCGCCAATGGGATCTGGCAATTGCCACCACCGCCCGATTATTTCGCGATTTGGCAGCAGTGGGGGTAGAACTCCAGATGCTCAATTTGGGCGGCGGCTTTCCCGCTCGCTACTTCAGCACGGTGCCAGAATTGACTAGCTATACTCGATCGATCGACACCGCATTGACACGACACTTTGAAAATAATCGACCGCTAACGATGCTCGAACCAGGTCGATCGCTAGTAGCAGATGCTGGGATAATTAACACTGAGGTGGTGCTGATTTCTCAAAAATCTTATCAAGAAGATCGCCGCTGGGTATTTTTAGATATTGGCAAATTTGGTGGCTTGGCCGAAACGATGGATGAAGCGATCCGGTATCGGCTGCGGACGCCCTGGGATGGTACGCCGACTGGTTCGGTGATTTTAGCAGGGCCGACTTGCGATAGTGCCGATATTCTATACGATCGAGCTGACTATCATTTACCACTCCAGCTCCAAGCTGGCGATAAGCTGCAAATTCTCAGCACTGGAGCCTATACTAGCACCTATGCATCGGTCGGTTTTAATGGCTTCGCACCGCTAGCGGTTTATTGTATTTAGCTTGTTTACACTTGAGGAAATTAAGATTGTGGTAACTCTGTTAATGAGCTGTGGCGCGGCAATTATTTTTGCGATCGGTGGTATCTTTATGAAACTTTCACTCGGATTATCGCAGCCGCTCTATAGTGCCGTCGTGTTTGGGTGTTTTGGTGTGGGCGCGATTTTGCAAACTTTAGTAATTAGTAAAACCGATCTCGGTAGTAGTTATATTTCGATCTTGGGATTGGAAGCAGTCGCCACTTTATTTTTTAGTATTTGGTTATTTAAAGAACATTTTAATGCGGTCAATCTGTTCGGTTTAGCGGCGATCGTCATGGGAGTTGCTTTGTTACGCAGCAAGGAAATCGCTTAATCTGGAGTTAAATAACGTGAGTTTCTCATAAGGGAGAGGCTACTCCAACGAGATAAGGATTTCCGATTAATGACTCCTGGCTTCGTTTTGGAACCGCCCCAAAAAATAAAACCCAACCCACAGACCGATTCCCATTGCGAAGCTAATGCGTTCGCGTAGCGTCTCGTAGCGAAGCGTCTCCGAAAGGAGAAGAGAAGCGCGTCAAGCTGCCAACAAACCAACCCTTGTGCAGCGACTCGCGCTCGTCGGGTTCCCCGACGGTTTAGCGAGTCAAGACAGGGGAGTTTGAGGGGCGGCACCCCGCCCTTCAACGGGGGGTCTGGGGGTCGGCACCCCCAGATCCGGGTTTTGTCCACACAAATAAAATTCGCAACCCACAAGTATATGTCGCCTACCGATTGGCTTTTCACAAGCATTTAGCGACGATCCTTAACCCGAACTCACGTTAAATAACTAATCTTGTCATAGTCGCCCCCGATCACAATCGCACCAGCATAATCGGGGAAGATTTCAAGTTTCTCAATCCGCCACATCCCCGCGATTGGGGCAGAAATAATCGCCGCAGGCGTACGCGGATCGATCGAGACTGCAATTTTGTCCAATGGCGTATGTAAACCGGTGCCACAGGCTTTGAGATAGGCTTCTTTTTGCACCCAGGCATGGAAAAATGCGGCTTGCTGGAGATCTATGGGTAGATTGTGAAAAATCGCTTGCTCGGCAGCCGAAAAAAACCGATCGACTAAATCCGCCGCCGCAATCGGGTGAATAGATTCGATGTCGATGCCAACTGGAGATTGGGCACTAATGGCATAGACGGCTCGATCGCCAGCATGGGATAAATTAAATTGGAGCTGACTGCCTGCGAGTGCGGGTTTACCCTGCGCGCCATAGCTGAATTCAATTTGGATGGGACTAAGATCGAGATACTGACTCAAAATCTGCCGTAAACATCCCCGCGCTACGATCCAGCGATCTCCATGGAGGGGATTGATAAATTTGGCCGCACGTTGGCGTTCAGCAGCGGTTAGAAATTGCTTAAATTTGTCAATCTGCGCTCGATCTCGATCGAGACGAGTACTCCAGATCTGAAGATCGCGATCGGGCAACATCAACATGTAAAGAATGGTAGATAATTTAAAGACAGCCAATTTTTGACTCCCATTCGACTTTACCAGTTAATCTCGGATCGATCGCCACTCGGCGATGTGAATGGGAGTAGAATAGATTTCTGCCGCGTCTGTTCAGGACAAAATCCGGCTATTAGAGTAATTATCGTCGAACTAGATTTAGCATATGCGCACCCATTATTGCGGCACCATCCGCACCGAACAAATTGGCGAAACTATTACCCTCTGTGGCTGGGTAGATCGTCGCCGCGATCTTGGGGGGGTGATTTTTCTCCATTTACGCGATCGATCTGGTTCGGTACAAGTTGTCAGCGATCCCGTCCGCACGCCGGATGCGTACACATTAGCGGAAACTCTCCGTAGTGAGTATGTCGTCAAAATTACCGGACGCGTCTACGCTCGTCCCACCGAATCACTCAATACGCGGATCGATACTGGCGAGATTGAAGTCTACGCCGAGCACATTGAGGTGCTCAACCGCGTCCACAAGCAATTACCCTTCCAAGTATCCCAAACCGAAAATGAGTTCGTCCGGGAGGATTTACGCCTCAAGTATCGCTATCTGGATCTGCGCCGCGAACGGATGAGTGCCAATCTACAACTCCGCCATCGGGTAATTAAAACGATTCGGCGGTGTTTGGAAGATCGCTTTAACTTCATGGAGATCGAGACGCCGATTTTGACGCGATCGACTCCTGAAGGGGCGCGAGATTTTATCTTGCCCAGTCGGGTAAATTTAGGCGAATGGTTTGCACTACCACAGTCGCCCCAGTTATTCAAACAACTACTAATGGTATCGGGATGCGATCGATATTATCAGGTCGCGCGCTGTTTTCGCGATGAAGATCTGCGTGCCGACAGGCAACCGGAATTCACCCAATTAGACATGGAAATGAGTTTCATGTCTCAAGCAGATATCATCAATCTCAATGAGGAATTAATCTGGCAAATCTTCAAAGAAATTAAGGGGATCGAATTAGCCCGTCCGTTCCCGCGGATGACTTATGCCGAAGCGATGGCTGACTACGGTTGTGACAAACCCGATACTAGATTTGACTTGAAATTAGTCAATGTTTCCGAGTTATTTAAAGACTCCCAATTTAAAGTATTTTCTGGCGTGATTGCCAGCGGCGGGATTGTCAAAATCTTACCGATTCCTGGTGGTAATGAAACCATTTCCAATGTTAGAATTAAACCAGGTGGGAACTTATTTAAAGAAGCCAGCGAAGCCGGAGCTAAAGGTTTAGCCTATATTCGCGTGCTCGAAAATAATGACATCGACACGATCGGGGCAATTAAAGATTCGTTATCTGCTGAGAGTAAACAACAATTACTCACCCTCACTGGAGCCAAACCTGGCGACTTATTACTATTTGGTGCTGGCGATGCCGCAACGGTGAATAAAACACTTGATCGACTGCGATTGGCGATCGGTCGCGAACTGGGTTTAATCGACGATAATAAAGTCAATTTACTCTGGGTAACTGACTTCCCGATGTTCGAGTGGAACGCCGACGAAAAGCGACTCGAAGCACTCCATCACATGTTTACCGCGCCCCATCCCGATGACATTGACGATCTGCCCACCGCACGTTCTCAAGCCTACGATATCATCTTCAATGGTACCGAACTCGGCGGCGGTAGCGTCCGCATTCATCAACGCGAAGTTCAATCAAAAGTCTTTAGTGCGATCGGTTTATCCACAGCAGAAGCTGAAGAAAAATTTGGCTTTTTACTCGAAGCTTTTGACTATGGTACGCCCCCACATGGGGGGATTGCCTATGGACTCGATCGGTTGATCATGTTACTCGCTGGTGAAGATTCGATCCGCGATGTGATCGCCTTTCCAAAGACTCAACAAGCACGGTGTTTGCTCACTAATGCTCCAGCAAATGTGGATGCCAAACAACTCAAGGAATTGGAGGTAATTTCCACCTATAAACCCAAGATCGATCGACAATAATTGAACGATTCGATCTGGTAATCGATCGATTACCAGATCGAATCTGTAGGGGTGGGTTTATGCTATAAATTATTACTAAATTCAAGTGCGGATCGAACAAACCCACCCATCCCCACCAGCAATTATCGATCGCGAAAATTCGATAGACAATTGACAATCAAAATTTGAGAATGATAACATGCGATCTCTTCTTGATGGGGCGGGCAGGTTCGATCGTTAATTGATCGAACTTTGGCGATAATTTCTAGCATCAACCTGCCCCCTACAGATGGTATATCGATCGAGACATCCCAGACAGACACCTCACTAAATTTGTTACGCTAAACTGAGTGCGCGTGAAATCTGTTTGCCAAAAATTAGGTGTGAGTAAATATGGGAAGTAACTGGGAAAATTTTCTCGAAAATCTCGGTGAATGGACGGGGACATTTACGCAAGTTTCGATCGATGGCGAAGTCCTCAGTTCGACACCCTCGATCCTGACACTCGCAGGATTGGAAGACAACCAACTAGTCAAGTTTCGATTGCGCCGCTTTGCTAACAATACCGACGAACCGCCAACATCCGATCGAGTCCAAGAATACCGCTCCCTCGGCAGACAAGCAGTATTTTTCGATACTGGGGCTTTTTCCAAAGGTTCGCTGCAAGTGGCTCCATTTGCCGAATTTGGGGCAGAGTATGGATTTGTATCCAAAAATCGTCGATCGCGATTGGTGCAGTTATTCGATAAACAAAGCAATTTTGCCAGTCTGACGCTAATTCGCGAAATTCGGAGCGGCACAGCTGCGACGCTGCGCCCCGATTTGACGGTAGAACAGTTGTTAGGTAAGTGGGTGGGTGTCGCCTGTACCTGTTATGCCGATTGGCGCGATCCAACGACGATGCAAACCAGCCTAGCAATTAGCCAGGTTGGTGAATCCTTGCAGCAACAATTAACTTTTGGAGATCGCACCATTAGTTCTACCGCGCGCATCGATGGCAATCGACTGCATTTTGCCGGAACCACGCCCCGCAAGATCTTGTTATTACCCGATGGGGCTTCGAGCAATACACCCCTCCAAATCAGCCACCGCCAGCCATTTTTCGTCGAGGCAGGTTGGTTATTATCAAGCAACCAACGCCAACGTCTAATCCGCAATTACAACGACAAAGGCGAATGGATTAGCTCCACTCATGTCATCGAAGATCGGTTAAATTAATTGAGAATTGAGAATTGAGAATTGATAATTGGGTTTCCCGCCCGTGAAAACGCACCAAGCAAACCTCTGTTATTGGTTAAATTAGGTTGGCATTTCTCCGCCCCCAACTCCCAACTCCCAACTCCCCGCCCCCCGCTCCCTTTCATAATGAACACCTTAAATCAGCTCGAACCGCAACAGCGGCGCAGCTTGCTCGTGCTATTTGTCACGGGCTTATTATTTTGGATGAGTATCGCGATCTTATTACCGACACTACCCGCATATCTGGATGCGATCGGGATTAACCAACAACAAATTGGATTAATTATCGGCGCATTTGCGATCGGGTTACTGGCTACCCGTCCGCTCGTGGGTAAATTAGTCGATACCAAGGGGCGCAAGTTAGTGCTATTAATCGGGACTGCGGTAGTCGCGATCGCGCCGCTGGGCTACGTATATGTGACGGAGACACCTTTATTAATGGCGATTCGGGCGTTTCATGGGATTAGTATCGCAGCCTTCACCACGGCTTACAGCGCGTTGGTAGTAGATCTGGCTCCCCCGAAGCAACGCGGCGAAATCATCGGCTTGATGAGCCTTACGAACCCGTTAGGTGTCGCAGTAGGTCCAGCGATCGGTGGATATCTACAGATACATGGGCTGTATCGGGAGATCTTTTGGATTTCGGTGGTGAGCGGGGCGATCTCGTTTATCGCAGCGACACAATTACGGCATAACAAGATCGCCATCGCGCTCGAGCGCGGTGAGTCGGCAAAGATTTCGGTTTGGCAGATTTTAACCTCTCCTGCGTTGGGGATTCCAGCTTTAGTATTGTTGCTAGTAGGGTTTCCCTTCGGGGCGATTCATACCTTCGTGCCGTTATATATCCAGTCGCTGCATGTCGGTTTCAATCCTGGCTTATTTTATACGATCGCGGCACTTGCTAGTTTCAGTGCGCGATCGGTGATTGGCAGTCGATCCGATCGTTACGGACGCGGGGTATTTATTGCGGGGAGTCTCTGCTGTTATACAGCGGGGGTTGCTTGTCTGGCAACTGCCAATAGTCAGTGGAGTTTTATTTTTGCCGCTATGTTTGAAGGATTGGGCAGCGGGACATTGATCCCGATGATTGTCGCGCTGGTAGCCGATCGATCTTTGCCCCATCAGCGGGGGCAGGTATTGTCGATCTGTATCACTGGGCTGGATCTAGGCATTGCGATCTCGGCTCCCGTATTTGGGTGGGTGGCTAAAGATCTGGGTTATCCAGGGATTTTTGCGATCGGGACGGGGATGGCAGCGAGTGCGATTGGGGTGTTTCTACTCTGGGGCAATCGCAATTTGCGACACTCGATCGGGTTTAGTTTGGGACGAGATCGCGATGTTTATCGGCGGGGGTAAGGTGATAATTGATAATTGATAATTGATAATTGATAACGAACCCGCCCTTCCCCGCTAGAAGATCTCAAATGATTTCGATAAAAAAGGGGCAGTACCGATTGATTGGTGCTGCCCCTTTTGACTTAGATTAGGAATTTTTCATTCGCTTTAACTCTTCTTGGAGAGCTTCCACTTGCTGGCGCATCTGATTGATGTGTTCTGGTGAATCCGAGGTTGAAGATGATGGTTCAGTATCGGCGACGATATCGATCCGGCGCGGCTCGTTAGTTTTCTGTGGACGATCGGTCGGTGGATTTTGAGCTTGGTTTAAATTCTGTTGTTGGGCGGATTTAATCATCTCATCGACCAACTTGCGGGCTTCTTCGGTGGTAATTTCACCCTTGGAAACCATTTCATCGGTGAGTTTCTGGGCTTGAATGCCGATCGAGGACAGCTTCTCGCCAGCTTGTTCTCCAGCAGCCGTCGCCAGCCCAACCCCCAGGTAAAATGCTTTTTGAACGATATCGCCTAGACCAGCCATAATTAAATTTTGAGTGATGAATGAGAACTGTTCGAGCTATGTATTAAAGATAACCGCTCGAATCGATCGACGGCTAGGGGGCTGATGGTACGGTTTGCCGATATTGTAGTGTCGGACGGCAATTCCCGTTGTGGCTGAAATATTTGATGACCCGGAGACCACGCCTGTGATAAGCATCCCATGTTGCTGCTACCTTCCAGTCCTGACAAGGTTTGGGCGTTACGACCGCGTAGAGCCGGATCGCTTTCTAGCATAACACGGATTTTGAAGATTTTCACTCTTTTCCCCAGATTGGAGAATCGCTCTAGTTGCTGATAACCTAGATATTCAACACCATCAATCTTGAGATCGACCACCCAGCATGCTGCGAACACCGCCATTATCCCTTGCGTATCTCCTCAAACACCATCGTGAAACTGTGGCTGCCGCAGGTTGTGCGGTCTTCCTGCTCTGCGGCTGGCTGATCTTGCAATTTACGGCAACTGGGGCGAGTTTGCAGGTGGTGGGATTGTTGCTGCTGGTGTTGGCATATATTGTCGGCGGTTATGGCAGTGCGATCGAGGGGTTGACGACGCTGTGGGAAGAGCGAGAACTCGATGTCGATCTATTAATGATCGTCGCGGCATTGGGGGCGGCGGGATTGGGCTGGTGGAAACAAGAATACGAGCTAATTGTCGATGGCGCGGTATTGATTTTGATTTTTGCGATTAGTGGCGCACTCGAAGGTTATGCGATGGCGCGGACGGAGCGGAGCATTCGCAGTCTGATGAGTCTGACACCGGATCTGGCGCGATCGATCGTCTCTGGGATCGAGCGGGAAACACCGATCGACAGGTTGCAAGTTGGGGATATATTACTGGTTAGACCTGGGGAATTGATTCCGACTGATGCGATCGTGATGGCGGGAGCTAGTAGTATCGATCGATCGGCAATTACGGGCGAATCGATTCCAGTGGCTACGGCGATCGGGGATGAGGTGTTTGGCGGGACGATCAATGGCAATGGTGTCTTGACTTTGAGAGTCCATCAACCACCAGCGAGTAGTCTGATTCAGCGGATTATTACCCTCGTCCAACAAGCCCAAACTGCGACTCCCGCTTCGCAAGCCTTTATCGAAAAATTCGAGCGCGGTTACGCCAAAATTATTGTGATTGCAGGGCTATTACTAGCTACCCTGCCGCCTTTTTTATGGCACTGGACTTGGGAGACGACGATCTATCGCGCGCTGATTTTTCTGGTGGTTGCCTCGCCCTGTGCCTTGATGGCGGCGATTATGCCGACGCTATTGTCAGGAATTGCCAATGGTGCCCGCCAGGGGATTCCATTTAAAGGTGGTCATACCCTCGAAACGATCGGTCAAGTTAAAGCGGTAGCGTTTGATAAGACGGGCACGTTGACGACGGGTAAGTTGGCTGTCGTCGAGATACTCTCGATCGAGCGCACCTCTACTGATGAGATTTTGCAACTCGCCGCAGCGGTGGAAAGTGGCTCGGAACATCCGATCGGGCGGGCGATCCTCACGGCAACTCAAACCCGCAATTTAGCCTTCGATCCGGCAACTGAGATGACTGCCAGTCCTGGGTTGGGGATCGTGGGCACACTCTGGGGGCAGCAAATTGTCGTCGGCAAGACGCAATTGATGCCAGAGCCAATTCGTACCAAGATTGCCACTCATCCCGCCCTCATCGCCGAATTAGCAGCCACTGGCAAAACGATCGTCTGGGTAGCTAGTGGCGACGAATTGTGTGGCGCGATCGCTTTGGCGGATACATTACGTCCCGAATCAGTAGCTTTAATCCAACGCCTCCAACAGATGGGGATCGCCCAAATTATGCTGACTGGCGATCGATCTGAAAGTGCGTACGCGATCGCTAAAAAGCTAGGAATTACGCAGGTACATGCCGACTTATTACCTGAAGATAAGGTCGATCTGATTAAACAATTGCAGGCACAATATCAAGCTGTCGCCATGGTGGGCGATGGGATTAATGACGCTCCCGCCCTCGCTGCGGCGAATATTGGGATTGCGATGGGGGGTGTGGGTAGCGACGTGGCACTCGACACGGCGGATGTGGTGTTGATGACTGATGCTCTCGATAAGTTAGCACAAGCGATCGAGTTAGGCCGCCGCACGCAACGGATTATCAAACAAAATATTGCGTTTGCTTTATCTTTTATTCTGCTGTTATTAGTTGGTAATTTTATGGGCGGGATTAATATGCCGTTGGGCGTATTCGGGCACGAAGGATCGACGGTATTGGTAACTTTGAGCGGGTTGCGATTGTTGCGATGAGTATGTTACTAAATGTGCTTTTACAGCAGGTTCAAATTCTCTATCGATCGATCTGTCGAACAAATCAACTTAAATTATTCTTGTGATGATTGAAATTATGACTCTGTTCAGTATGAATTATTGTAGAAATTGTTAGAATTTACTTTGAAATAATCGCCAAGAGCTAGTGCTTGCAATCGATCGATCTGTTGCTCACCATCGATCGTTAATAAAGCTATCTCTTCGGAGATATTTAAAATAGACATGAGATCTTTTGGCTCCATTTCTCTAGCTTCCATCATGTGCTGGAGGAATTTATGCGGAGCAACTGGAATTCCATCATCGATCGAATAGTGTTCTCGTTCATAGTCTTCAACCATTCGTGACAAGTTAAGAAGCGATCGAAGTTGTCAAGCGGGTTTGAGGCGATGAATCGAAGAAAAAATTGTCCGTTCGACTGACGGAATCAGGAAAAGGTGCAATAATC